>JAWWOM010000253.1:0-6578 GCA_033851655.1 Frankiales bacterium | reverse complement strand
GCGGCGGCGAGGGTCAGCCGAAGTCGGCGGTCTCCGGGTCGGAACCGACGCGGCCGATCCCGTCGTACGCGGTGAGCGCGTCCCGGTCGTCGTCGGCCAGCTCGAAGTCGAAGACGTCGAGGTTCTCGGCGATCCGGGAGGGCGTGACCGACTTGGGAATGACCACGTTGCCGAGCTCGAGGTGCCAGCGCAGCACCAGCTGGGCCGAGGTCTTGCCGTACGACTCGGCGATCGCGACGATCCGCGGGTCCTCGAGCAGGGCCTTGCCCTGGCCGAGCGGGCTCCAGGCCTCGGTGACGATCCCGTGCCTGTCGTGGTAGTCGCGCAGCTCGGCCTGCGGCAGCCCCGGGTGCAGCTCGACCTGGTTGACCGCCGGGACGATCTCCGTCTCGTCGGCCAGCCGCTCCAGGTAGGCATCGGTGAAGTTGGACACCCCGATCGCACGCACCCGGCCGTCGGCGTAGAGCTTCTGCAGCGCCCGCCAGCTGTCGACGTACTGGTCGCGCTTGGGTCGCGGCCAGTGGATCAGGTAGAGGTCGAGCACGTCCAGGCCGAGCTTGGCCATGCTCAGGTCGAACGCGCGCAGTGCCGTGTCGTAGCCCTGGTCGGCGTTCCACAGCTTGGTCGTGACGAAGAGCTGGTCCCGGGGGACGCCGGACTCGGCGAGCGCCTTGCCGACGCCCTCCTCGTTGCGGTACGCGGCGGCGGTGTCGATCAGCCGGTAGCCGCTCGCGATCGCCGACAGGACGGGGGCGACGACCTGGTCCGGCGGCACCTGGAACACGCCGAACCCGAGCTGCGGGATGGTCACGCCGTTGTTCAAGGTGATCGACGGGATCTGGGGCATGAGCGCGTTCCCTCTCTCGGTGAGCCGTGATGGATGCTTCAGGCCTTACGCTGGGCTGTCGATGCCGTGCCTGCCCTCGATGCCCGAACCTGGCACCCTGTATCCCGCTGCGAGGAACCGACCCGATGCCGCTGCGCCACACGCCGTCCGCTGCCGTCATCGGCCTCGCGGCACTGGCGTTGCTGACCGGGTGCACGGGCAGCCCGTCCGCGCGATCAGCGGTCCCCACCGTACCCGCGGCAAGCACTCAGCCCCCGATCGAGGGCGCCGTGGTCACGGCCGTCACGGCGGTCACGGCCGTCAAGGCCGTGATCCTCAAGGCTGCCCCGGCAAGGCCCGCCAGCGGGAAGGCGCACCGGTTGGCCGGGCTCACCATCGTGCTGGACCCGGGGCACAACGGCGGCAACAGCGCCAACCCGGCGCGACTGAACGCCCCCGTGCCGGCCGGCGGGTTCAGCAAGCCGTGCAACACGGCAGGTGCCTCGACCAACGGCGGCTACCCGGAGCACGCGTACAACTGGGACGTGGTCAGCCGCGCCACCGTGCTGCTCCGGGCCGAGGGTGCCACGGTGGTGCTGACCCGGCCCAGCGACACCGGGTTCGGGCCGTGTGTCAACGTCCGGGCGGCGATCGGCAACGCTGCGCAGGCCGATGCGGTGGTCGCCGTCCACGCTGACGGTGCCTCCTCCGGTTCCTACGGCTTCCACGTCATCGCTCCCGCGCTCGCCCCTGACGGCGGCAACGCCAAGATCCTCGCCAGGTCGTGGGCACTCGCCTTGGCCGTACACACCGCGTTCCACGACGCGACCGGCGAGCCGTTCTCCAGCTATGTCCACGGCGGCCTGACCAAGCGCTCGGACCTGGCCGGGCTCAACCTGTCGCGGGTGCCGGCGATCTTCATCGAGTGCGCCAACATGCGCAACGCCACGGACGCGAGCCACCTGACCAGCCCTGCATGGCGGCAGCGGGCAGCGTCCGGGATCGTCGCCGGGATCACGGCCTTCCTGCACCGCTGACCCTGCGGGCGTTGCCTGTTCGCCCCCGTCTCTGCCAGGGTCGCACCCATGGTTGATGACGTAGCCGACCGGTCAGCCGTCGTCTCCGACGGCCGTACCGTTGCCTGGACCGAGTACGGACCGACCGACGGGACGCCCCTGCTCAGGGTGCCCGGCACGCCTGGCTCGCGCTGGTCCATCCGCGCCGACCGCACGCCATGGGCCGAACGCGGGCTGCGCGTCCTGACCACCGAACGACCGGGGTACGGGGCCTCCACCCGGCTGCCGGGACGACGGTTCGCCGAGCACTCCGACGATCTCGCGGAGATCCTCGACCTCAGCGGGATCGACCGGGCCTGGGTCACCGGGGGCAGCGGCGCGGCACCGCACATCCTGTCCTTCGCCGCACGGCACCCTGAGCGGGTACGGGCCATCACCATCCTGGCCGGCGCCGCGCCGCTGACCGACGATCTGGTCGGCCAGATGATCGAGATCAACCAGCTCAGCAACCGGCTGTGCGTGGAACGGGACGTCGCCGGGCTGGCCGAGCTGCTCGGCCCCTATCGCGAAGGCGCACTCGCCGACCCGCTGGCCAGCTTCCGCGGGCTGATGAAGGAGGCCCCGGCCGAGGACCAGGCGATCATCAACGACCCCGGCTGGCAGGAGGTCCTCGTCCACTCGCTGCGCGAGGCGCTCGGCGCCGGGCTCGAGGGTTGGCTGGACGAGTGCCTCGCGATCACCAACGACTGGGACGAGATCGTGCTGTCCGAGGTCACCGCGAGTGTGACCTGGTGGCACTCGGCGGAGGACCGCAACGCCCCACTGGAGGCGGCCCGCACGCTGGTCGCGCAGCTGCCCTGCGCCCGGCTCAACGTCTTGTCGGGGCGCGGGCACTTCGCGGCCTACCACCACGAGGAGCAGATCCTCGACGAGCTGCTCGCCCGCGGCTGACGCCTGACGGTCCGGACCGGTAACGCCAGCCCAAGCGCACCCGATCTCCTGGGTACTGCCCCCGATCGAGGAGGCACAGCGACACCCAGATGTGTGATCGTGGCTGCGGAGGGAAGGGCGGACTCCGTATGCCCACAACCGCCACGACGTGCAGGAGACCTCTTGAGCAAGGCCACCACCCGGCATCCGGGCCGCTTCGCGATGCGTTCGCTAGCAGCCTGCGCCGTCGCGACGACCCTGCTCGGCAGCACCATCGGCGCCACTGCGGCGGCCTCGACCAGCGCCACCACCAGCAGCCGGCTGTCCTTCAGCGCTGACCCGATGACCGTGCACGTCGGCTCCACGATCCTGCTCTCCGGTACGGCCACTCCGCGGACGTCGGTGCCGGTCTACCTCCAGCGCTACGTCGCCGGCCACTGGAAGACCCTCGGGCACCACGTGACCACGAGCACCGGCGCGTACAAGTTCACGGTCAAGGCCCCCGGCAAGCCCACCACCTGGATCTTCCGGGTGGTGCGGGCGACCGGCGCCAGCCACACCGTCCACGTCAAGATCAGCGCGTCGAGCTTCCGGGTCAAGGCCGCGACGACCGCCCAGGTCACCGCCGGCACGCCGGTCGTGGTGACCGGATCGGTCAGCCCCAAGGCGTCCGGCCCGGTGCGGCTGCAGATCCTGCGCGGCAAGACCTGGACCACCCTGACCAGCGCAAAGCTGACCAGCCGTTCGACCTTCACGCTCAGTGCGTCCCGTCCCGCGGGCGCCTACCGGCTCCGCGTGGTCAAGCCGTTCACCTCGACGATCGCGGCCGGGGTCAGCGCGACCAAGACCGTCGCGGTCGTCGTTCCGCCCCAGATCCCCGTCGGCGGCAGCGCCGGCACCCCCCGGCTGGCGATCACCTCGGCCGACGACCCGCTGCTGGCCCTGCCGGCGAGCAGGCTGGTCTTCTCGGCCGTACGGGACCAGGCGCTGCCCCCGGCCAAGGCCTTCACCGTGACCAACACCGGCACCGCCGCCGCGACGGTGAGCGGGCTGGCCATCTCCGGCACCGACGCCACCAGCTTCGCGCTGGCCGCCGGGCAGCCGGGCACCGTGGTGGTGCCGGCCGGCGGGCAGGCCAGCATCGCGATCCAGTTCACGCCCACCGCCCCGACCAACTGCCCACCCAACGCTGCCCCGCCGGGCGTCAGCGGCTCGAACCGCTACGCCAGCCTGGTGTTCTCGACCAACGACCCGGCCCTGCCGAGCGGCGCTGCCACCCTGGCCGGCCTGATCTCCTGCGGCCTCGGCGGTCCCAGCGAGCCGGTGCTGCACCAGATCGTGCAGACCTTCGGCTACACGTCCATCATCGACACGCCCGCGATGGACCCGCGCTACCTGACCAGCCCGGACGCCTACCCAGGCACGGACGAGATCATGGCGTCCTACTTCCGCGCGGCCGACCCCTCCGCCCCGGTCACCATGACTCCGCTCGCGCACTACTCGAGCCCGCTCACGACGCCCTATCACGCCACCGGCTGGTACCCGAGGGGTGCCGCGATCCCCGGTGACGGCAGCTGCGCCACGACCTGCCAGACGTTCTTCCAGTTCCCGGCCGATCCGTCGACCAGCACCTACAACCAGAACCAGAAGCTGCTGCCGACGACAACGGGCACGCAGGCGTTCAGCACGACTGGCACGTTCGGGTTGTTCGCCGGTGACGGCAAGGACGTGGTCTTCTCCGACGACCACTACAACACCTCGGTCAACCCGCACGACGTGCGCGTCTACACCGCGTTCGGGCCCGGCCACGTGGCGATCCCCAACACCTACCTCGTCGCGATCGACACCGGGCGGGGCGGCACCGACCCCACCCAGGACAGCAAGAACCACGACTTCCAGGACATCGTCATGGTGGTCCGCAACGTCGTGCCCACCAGCTGACGGGGAGCCTCCGCCGCCAGCGATCCGCAGGTCGAGTCCCGTACGGCGTGCAGCTCGCCGTTGCCTTGTGCAAGCCCGCAAGCGAGTGGCGTCTGTCCTGATCCGGCCGTGACATGCGTCATGGGCACGGCCCCGCGGTGTGGTCGTCCACACCGCACGGCCGTGCCCATGATGTCGAACCGGTCAGGAGACGATCGCGGCTGGTCTGGCCCTCGGCCCACCGCCGACCGAGTGCCGCGCGGGGCTCACCACCGTCACCATCGAGGTGTCACCGAGGACCGGCTCCGTACGGGGCTGCGTCCGCCGGCGGGGCGTGACCCGGACACCAGGGCGGCGGACCAGGACACGCTTGCCGAGGTCCCGGCTCCGGGACACCGACAGGTGCAGCGGGGCGTACGCGATGATGTCAGCTGCTGTGGCGCTCGTATGAACGACGGTGACCCTCATGTCGGCTCCTCCACAGTGTCCGGCTCTGCCTGCTGGCACTGACATTGCCGTCCCCGCCTTTGACGGAGGTGTCCGGCGGCTGTCCGCTCCCTGTGACCTGTTCAGCCGCCTCACGGCCGGCCGCTCAGCCGGCGAGGCCCTCAGCCGGTGGAGGCGACCAGAGGCTCGAGCAGCACGTCCGGGTGCTGGCGCTGGACCCAGGCCAGCCGCCACTTGTCCGGGAACAGCACGAGCAGCGCCTCGTCGACGACCCGGGTCAGCACCTCGATGCCGCTGATGGTGCGCAGCGTCACTGCGCTCGGCTCGTCCGTGCGCATGGCGATCGAGTAGCCGAGCTGGTCGAGCACCGCCTCGGCGCCGAACTCCTCGGCCAGCCGGTGGGTCACGACCTCGAACTGCATCGGCCCGACAGCAGCGAGTACGGGGGTCGCCTCCCCGCGGAAGTCCGAGCGCAGCACCTGGACGACGCCCTCCTCCGCGAGCTGGGCGACGCCCCTGCGGAACTGCTTGAACCGGCCGAAGTCCTTGGCCCGTACGGCGGCGAAGTGCTCGGGCGCAAAGCTCGGGATCGGCGGGAACCGCACCGGCTTGCCCTGGAACAACGTGTCACCGACCCGCAGCGCGCCGGTGTTGACCAGGCCGACGACATCACCTGGGTAGGCCACGTCCAGGGTCGTGCGCTGCTGACCGAACGCCGCGTGGGCGTACTTGGTCGCGAACGGCTTGCCACTCTCGGCGTGGGTGGCGACCATCCCGCGTTCGAACCGGCCGGAGCAGACCCGGACGAAGGCGATCCGGTCGCGGTGGGCGCGGTCCATGTTGGCCTGGACCTTGAACACGAAGCCGGAGAAGTCGTCCTCGATCGGCCGGGCAGCACCCTCGTCGTCGATCCGGGCCTCCGGCGCCGGCGCCAGCTCGAGCAGCGTGTCCAGCAGCAGCTTGACCCCGAAGTTGGACAGCGCCGAGCCGAACAGCACCGGCGTCGACGTGCCGGCGCGGTAGGTCACCGGGTCGAAGTCGGCCTCGATCGCGTCCAGCAGGGCCAGCTCCTCCTGAGCGGCATCCCACGACGGTCCCTCCTTGGCCGCAGCCCGCTCGGCGGTCATGACCTCCTCGGGCGCGGCAGAAGCGCCGCCGGCCGTACGGGTGAAGCTGATGTAGTGGCCGGCCCGGCGGTCGACCACGCCACGGAAGTCGCCGGCGATGCCGACCGGCCAGGTCAGCGGGGTCGGCCGCAGCCCGATCGCCTGCTCGATCTCGTCGAGCAGCTCGAACGGCTCGCGGCCGGGCCGGTCCCACTTGTTGACGAACGTGATGATCGGCACGCCGCGGTCGCGGCAGACCGCGAACAGCTTGAGCGTCTGCGGCTCGAGGCCCTTGGCGGCGTCGAGGAGCATCACGGCGGCGTCGACCGCGGC
>JAWWOM010000227.1:0-5092 GCA_033851655.1 Frankiales bacterium | reverse complement strand
ACTGGAAGCCCTGGGAGCCGCTGCCGGAGGACTGCTTCGGGGTGATGGACCCCGAGGTCTCCGCCGAACGGCTGGTCGAGTGGGTCCGCCGGGAACGGCCGCACGTGATGCTCACCTACGACGAGCAGGGCGGCTACCCGCACCCGGACCACATCCGCACCCACGACATCTCGATGATCGCGTTCGAGGCAGCGGGGGACCCGACCCGCTATCCGGACGCCGGTGAGCCGTGGCAGCCGCTGAAGCTCTACTACTTCGAGACGTTCCACAAGGCGCGGCTGATGGCTCTGCACACCGCGATGGAGGAGGCCGGCCTCGAGTCGCACTACAAGGAGTGGCTCGACCGGTGGGAGGACAAGCCGGAGGACGAAGGCAAGATCACCACCCGGGTGCGCTGCGACGACTTCTTCGAGGTGCGCGACCGGGCGTTGATCGCGCACGCGACCCAGATCGACCCGGAGAGCTTCTGGTTCAAGTGCCCGCTGGAGATCCAGCGGGCGGCCTGGCCGACCGAGGACTACCAGCTCGCCCGCAACCTCACCTCCTCGACGGTTCCGGAGGACGACCTGTTCGCCGGCGTCCGAGAGTCGGTCGCGCTCGGACGGTGACCTACGCTGGACCGGTGCACCTCACCCTGGCCGTCCGCGTGCTGGCCGACGACACCACCTCGAACGCCGGCGCCGGCCTGGGTCTGGTCGTGTTCCTGGTGCTGCTGGTCGGCTGCGTCTTCCTGTTCCGCTCGATGAGCGGCCGGATCAAGCGGCTGCCGGCCAGCTTCGGCCCGCCGCCGGCTGCCTCCACGGAGCCGGACCCGTCGCCGGAGCCGCAGCCTTCCCCGGACGAGGAGTCGCAGTCCCCCTAGCTTTGCCCGGCCGGCGCCCGAGCCGCGATCAGTAGTCCGGTCGCTGCCGGTTGGCCTTGGTCTGCCCACGCTGCTTCTTGGCGTCGATCCGACGCTGCTTGGCGCCGGCCGACGGCCTGGTCGGCCGTCGGGTCGCCGGTGGCGGCGCGGTCCCATCCCGCAGCAGCGCCGCCAGCCTGGCCAGCGCCGCCTCGCGGTTGCGCAGCTGGGATCGGTGCTCGCTGGCGCTCACCGTGAGGACGCCGTCGACCAGCCGGTTCGCCAGCCGCTCGAGCGCGCGCGCCCGGTGCACCGGCCCGATCGCCGCGGACTTCGCCAGGTCGTACGAGAGCTCGACCCGGCTGTCGGTCGTGTTGACCCCCTGGCCGCCGGGCCCTGAGGACCGGGAGAAACGCCAGCTCAGCTCGTGCTCGGGGATCACGAGCGAGCGGTGGACTTCCAGGTCTCCGGGCACGCATCCATGATCGCAGGAGTGACGCTGGCATTGCCGGGTACGGCGCCGCTGACAGTGCCGAGGAGGCCGAGGAGGCTGCTGTGGTGACGCGGGCGCAGGTGCTGGGGCTGGTCGACGGCGGCGCCTCGTACGAGGAGGCCGGGGCAAGGCTCGGCATCCCGCCGGGGCAGGCCTACCTGGTCGCAACCGGCCTGCCGGCCGACGGCAGCATGGCGCTGGCGCCCGAGGAGCGGGCGCGGCCGGGCACGCTGCCGGAGAGCACCCAGCGGCTGTCCAACCCGCCGCACGTCAACCCGACGGTCAAGCCCGAGGTGCTGGCCTGGATCCGCCAACGGGCCGCCCGGGACCTGGGGAAGGGCTGACATGGGCGTCAAGACGTTCCTCGAGGGCTGGCCGGTCTATCGCCAGCTGACCGGAACCGACCCGCTGGGCCGGGGTGCCGCCGTCAAGTCCAAGGTCAGTGATGGGCTCACCTCACGCAACACCGAGGCCGACAAGGTCGTGAAGTCCATCTGCCCGTACTGTGCTGTGGGCTGCGGCCAGAACGTCTACGTCAAGGACGAGCGGGTCGTCCAGATCGAGGGCGACCCGGACAGCCCGATCAGCCGCGGCCGGCTGTGCCCCAAGGGCTCCGCCAGCCTGCAGCTCACCACCGGCGACGCGCGGATGCACGAGGTGCTCTACCGCAGGCCGTACGGGACCGAGTGGGAGCGGATCAGCCTCGAGACCGCGATGGACATGGTGGCCGAGCGGGTGCTCAAGACCCGGGCGGAGACCTTCGCCTGGGACACCGAGGACGGCCAGCGGGTGCGCCGGACGATGGGCATCGCGCACCTCGGCGGCGCGACGCTGGACAACGAGGAGAACTACCTCATCAAGAAGCTGCTGACCGCGCTCGGTGTGGTGCAGGTCGAGAACCAGGCCCGGGTCTGCCACAGCTCGACCGTCGCGGCGCTGGGCACCTCGTTCGGCCGTGGCGGCGGCACGACCTACCTGCAGGACCTGCAGAACTCCGACTGCATCGTCATCGAGGGTTCCAACTTCGCTGAGGCGCACCCGGTCGGCTTCCAGTGGGTGATGGAGGCGAAAGCCCGCGGTGCCAAGGTGATCCACGTCGATCCCCGATTCAGCCGGACCAGTGCGCTTGCCGACGTCTTCGTCCCGATCAGGGCCGGCACGGACATCGTCTGGCTCGGCGCGCTCATTCACTACGTGCTCGAGAACGAGAAGTACTTTCGCGAGTACGTCGTCAACTACACCAACGCCGCGACCCTGGTCAGCGAGGACTTCCGCGACACCGAGGACCTTGACGGCGTCTTCTCCGGCCTCGACCGCGAGAAGCATGTCTACGACACCGACTCCTGGCAGTACTCCGGGGTCAAGGCCACGGCGGCGTCCGGTTCACGCGACTCGCAGTACGACGCCCGTACCGGCACGGGCAAGTCGGTCGCCGACGCCGGCCGGGCCGAGTCGCACGGACACGGCGGCCCGGGGCCCAGCGACCCGCCGCACCGCGACGAGACGCTGCAGCACCCACGGACGGTGTTCCAGGTGCTCAGGCGGCACTACTCCCGCTACACGCCGGAGATGGTCGAGCAGGTCTGCGGCGTGCCGCGCGAGCAGTTCGAGCGGGTCGCCGAGCTGATCACCGAGAACAGCACCCGCGACCGGACGACAGCTTTCGCCTACGCCGTCGGCTGGACCCAGCACACGGTCGGCGTGCAGTACATCCGCACGGCGAGCATCCTGCAGCTGCTGCTGGGCAACATCGGCCGTCCCGGGGGTGGCATCCTCGCCCTGCGCGGGCACGCGTCGATCCAGGGCTCGAGCGACATCCCGACCCTGTTCGACCTGCTGCCTGGCTACATCCCCATGCCACACGCACATCTGGACGAGACGCTGCGTTCGTTCATCGAGGCGGACAGCGCGGACAAGGGCTACTGGGCGAACCTCGACAAGTACATGATCAGCCTGCTCAAGGCGTGGTGGGGAGCCAGCGCGACCGAGGCCAGCGACTACGCCTTCGACTACCTGCCGAGGCTCACCGGCAGCCACAGCACCTATGACACGGTGCAGCTCCAGCTCAAGGGCGAGTGCAAGGGCTACTTCCTCATGGGCGAGAACCCAGCCGTCGGCTCCGCCAACACCAAGATGCAGCGGCTCGGCATGGCCAACCTCGAATGGCTGGTGGTACGGGACTTCTCGCTCATCGAGAGCGCGACCTGGTGGAAGGACGGGCCGGAGATCGAGAGCGGCGAGCTCACCACCGAGGAGATCGGCACCGAGGTCTTCTTCTTCCCCGCTGCCTCGCATACCGAGAAGTCCGGCAGCTTCACCAACACCAACCGCTTGCTGCAGTGGCGTTTTGCCGCTGTCGAGCCGGCCGGCGATGCCCGCAGCGACCTGTGGTTCATGTACCACCTCGGCAGGCGGATCCGCGAGCGGCTGGCGGGTTCGACCGACGAGCGGGACCGTCCGGTGCTCGACCTGACCTGGGACTACCCCACCACGGGTTCGCAGGACGAGCCGATCGGCGAGGCGGTGCTCGCCGAGATCAACGGGTGGGACGCCGACGGCAACCCGCTGTCCACGTACGAGGACCTGAAGGCCGACGGCACGACCTCCTGCGGGTGCTGGATCTACTGCGGTGTCTACAAGGACGGGGTCAACCAGGCCGCCCGTCGCAAGCCGGCCAAGGAGCAGAGCTGGGTCTCGCCGGAGTGGGCCTGGGCCTGGCCGGCCAACCGACGCACGCTCTACAGCCGCGCCTCTGCCGACCTCGACGGCAATCCGTGGAGCCCGCGCAAGGCGCTGGTGTGGTGGGACGAGGCGGAGCAGAAGTGGACCGGCCACGACACGCCGGACTTCCCGCCGACGAAGGCCCCGTCCTACCGCCCCGGCGAGGACGCTCATGGCGTCGACGCGATCAGCGGCATCGACCCGTTCATCCTGCAGTCCGACGGCAAGGGCTGGCTCTACACCCCGGTCGGGTTGGTCGACGGGCCGATGCCGGCCCACTACGAGCCGCAGGAGTCCCCGTACGAGAACCTGCTCTACAAGCAGCAGAGCAACCCGGTGCGCAAGGCGGTCGAGAGCCGGCACAACCGTTACGCACCAACGGGAAGCCAGCCCGGCGCGGAGGTCTACCCGTACGTCGTCACGACCTATCGCGTGACCGAGCACTTCACCGCCGGCGGGATGACCCGGTGGCTGCCCTATCTCGCCGAGCTCCAGCCGGCCATGTTCGTCGAGGTCTCCCCCGAGCTGGCCGCTGAACGCAAGCTCGAGAATGCCGGCTGGGCAACGATTGTCACCGCTCGCGGTGCGATCGAGGCCAGGGTTCTCGTCACCGACCGGATGTCCCCGCTCACCGTCGGCGGCCGGGTGATGCACCAGATCGGGATGCCCTACCACTGGGGCCCGAACGGCCTCACGACCGGTGACGCGTTCAACGAGCTCTCGTCGATCTCGCTCGACCCCAATGTGCACATCCAGGAGGTCAAGGCGTTGGCTGCCGACATCCGCCCAGGGCGACGGCCCCGAGGCGCCGCGAGGCTGCGCTACGTCGAGGACTTCCAACGGCGAGCCGGCGTGACCGCGAGCACCGGCCAGGAGAGCTGAGCCATGACCGACATCGACCTGAAGGCCATGCTCTACGGGGCCGAGCACGACGTTGCCCGTGACGCGGGCTACCCCGAGGCGCCGCCCCGCATGGGCTTCTTCACGGACACCAGCATCTGCATCGGCTGCAAGGCCTGCGAGGTCGCCTGCAAGGA
>JAWWOM010000334.1:0-26408 GCA_033851655.1 Frankiales bacterium | reverse complement strand
ACGTGCGGGCCGCCGTCCACTGACCGCAGGCCCGACGCGAGGTGCCCCCACCTTCGGAGCCTGAGTTGAACTCACTGATCGCCTTCGGCTGGACAGTCGAAGTCCAAGAGCTGTGGCGTGCCCACGGCACCCAGAACTGCCTACCGGCAAGGGTTGTCCGCGTCGACCGCGGACTGCTCACCCTGGTCACCCCGGACGGCGAACGACGCCTGCCTCTCGCCGGGCGGTTGCGCAAGACCCACACGGTCCCAGCCGTCGGCGACTGGACAATGATCGAGGCCGACGCTGTCGGCGGCATCCTGCCGAGACGCAATGCTTTGCTGCGCAGGGATACTGATGGATCCGCCGAGGCGCAGGTGGTGGCGGCCAACGTGGACCTCGTGATCGTGGCGGTGCCGCTGACCGAGTCCGTACGGGTCCGAAAGCTGGAGCGCTATCTGGCTTTCGCACGGTCGAGCGAAGCAGAACCCTTGGTGGTGCTGACAAAAGCGGACTTGTGCCCCGACGTCGAT
The DNA here is from genome assembly GCA_033851655.1 of Frankiales bacterium. Taxonomy (GTDB): domain Bacteria; phylum Actinomycetota; class Actinomycetes; order JAWWOL01; family JAWWOL01; genus JAWWOL01. The sequence continues at coordinate 25,896 of JAWWOM010000334.1, read as the reverse complement.
GCCGCGATCGAGGACGCCCGGTCGGTTGCCGGCGGCGCTGGGGTCCATGCCGTCAGCGCGGTGAGCGGCGACGGCATCGACGACCTGCTTCGCCAGCTCCGTACGGGGTCCACGGTGGTCGTCGTGGGTCCCTCCGGCAGTGGCAAGTCCACCCTGGCCAATGCGCTCGGAGCCGAACGGGAACAGGCAACCGGGGCGATCCGCGAGGACGGCAGAGGCCGGCACATCACCACGGCGCGCCAGATGCTGCGGCTGACCGGTGGCGCACTGCTGATCGACACGCCGGGCTGCGCTCGTTGTCCTTGTGGGACGCCGAAGAGGCCATCGCATCGACCTTTGGCGATGTGGCTGCGCTGGCCGCTCGGTGCCGGTTCCGCGACTGCACGCACCGTACCGAGCCGGGCTGTGCGGTGAACGCTGCTGTCGAGGACGGCCGGCTCACCGGCGACCGGATCGACGGGTTCGTCAAGCTGCGGAGGGAGGAGGAGCGGCTGGCCGCCATGGTGGACGGCAGGCTGCGCGCCGAGCGCAACCGGCAGCTGCGCGCTTTCCACCGGTCGTTGCGGAGCCAGCGGTCACGGTAGCCGCAGAACGGCCCGGCCGCAGGGCGACCGGGCCGTTCTGCCGCGTCATCAGGGCGTGGTGAAGGGCACCCGGGTCCAGCTGAGCACGTCGCTGCTGTGCCCGTCGGCGCTGACAGTGACCTTGAGGTAGTTGCTCACCCCGGTCGAGCCGTCGATCGTGATGCGGGACAGGTTGGTCAGCGGTGTGGTGATGCCGTAGAACGCCAGCCACGGCGATCCGGCGGCCAGCGGGGCGTCGCTGTTGTAGACGTGACTGTCGCCGTTGAACAGGTAGACCGGGTCGCGGAAGCTGCTCGCCTCGCGGGCGATCGCCGCGACGATGGGCTGGAAGCCGTAGGAGTCGGCGAAGCTCGGACTGACCACCGTCGGGTCGAACATGTCCGCCTGGGTCAGGATCGTGACGGCCCGGTCGTGGTGGGCCTTCGCGTCGGCGAAGCTGTCGTGGATCTCCTGGATCACCGCTGCCGTACGGGAAATCACCTCGGCCGTCTGCTCCGGGGTGGGCGCGGTCTGCCCGGTCCACGGAGCGAGGCTGTTGTTGCTGCCAGGGATGTTGACGGCGGCGAAGGCGACATCCGCCCGCTCCCAGCTGACGTTCTCTGGGATGCCCTGTGCCGCCTGTGACTCGACGCTGACGCTGTTCTGGCCCAGCGTGTGTCCCGGGTCGGGGAAGAAGATCTGGCGGATCTTCGCCAGCCGCTCGAGCGGATTGTAAGCGCCGTTGTTGGGCCGGTGGCAGTCCGTCCACTCGTTGTCCCCGATCGTGTAGACGAGCGGGTCCTTGAACGCGGCGAAGTCATTCTTGATCAACTGGAAGTAGTCGTCGCTGCACACCGACGAACCGCTCTTGATGTCGCCGAGGTGGTCGACCCACTGCACCTCAGGGTCGGCGTTGATCTGGGCGACGACGTTGGGGAAGTTCGCGATCTGGGCCGGGCCGTACGGGATGTCCCCGATCACGGCAAAGGTGTAGCCCTTGTCGTGACTGCGGTCGTTGGCCAGGGCGGAGCCCTGCAGGGCGGCGCCGGCGAGCGATCCGGCGGTGACGGTGGCGAGAGCGGCGCGATGCCAGTGCTTCATGATTCTCCTCGACGGTGGGCGGCCCAGCGGGCGGCGTTGCGACGCTGACACTGCAGCAGCCGGGTGACGGGACACGTACGCCGCCATGAACGCAACCGGTCCGGAGGGTGTCAGCCCGGTGCCGGTGCCCACGAAATGAAAAAACCAGGTCCAGAGCAATCGCTCTGACCTGGCCTTTCACTGGTGCGCCGCCAGGGACTTGAACCCCGAACCCGCGGATTAAGAGTCCGCTGCTCTGCCAATTGAGCTAGCGGCGCGCGTCGTCGATGCTAGCAGGAACCGGGTCGGTTGCCGAAACGGCCGGTGGGCTGGACCGGCGGTCCCAGGCCCACGCGGCCCCGTACGAGATCAGGACCGAGAGACCGACGCCGGCGGCCCCGGCGACGACATCGGTCACCCAGTGGTTGCCAGTCGCCATGACCATGAACGACATCACCAGCACGTTGGCGACGAGCAGCGCCCGCCAGAGCACCTGCCGGGTCCCCGACCAGACAGCGTAGGCAGCCCACGTTGCCCAGGCGATGTGCAGCGAGGGCAGCGCGCCGAACGGGTTCTCCGCGGCCGTCATCCCGTGCGAGCCGCCGCCGCCGAGCGTGTGGACCCGGGCGATGGTGTCGTAGATCCCCAGCTCCGGCAGCAGCCGCGGCGGGGCTGTCGGCCACAGCCAGAAGACCGCCAGCGCGGCGATCGACACCAGCAGCAGCGGCGTGCGCAGCCGGCGGTAGGTCTCGTGCCGGAAGAAGTAGACCCACAGCAGTGCCCCCACCGGGACGATGAAGTGCATGAGGTCGTAGTAGAGGTTGCCGAACACGATGAGGTCGCGGCCGTGGCTGGTCCACGCGTGGTTCAGCGTGTACTCGATGTTGACGTGCAGCGTCCTCTCGAGCGAGAGGATCGAGCGCGCGTGCTGCAGCGGGTCCTCGCGAGGCGCCTGGTCGGCCACCCAGGAGTAGACCCAGTAGACGCCGGCGATCAGCACCAGCTCGAGCCACCACGGCGACCGCTTGGCGACCGTAGCAGCCGGTTGCGGCGCATCAGTCACCCGTTTCACCTGCCCCCGTGGCCGCGAGAACATGCGCTCGCTGCTCGGTGGCGTTCGCCAGCCCGACCACGCAGTAGGCCGCCACGAGGGCGGCGGCGAGGTCGACGACCACGCGTGCCGGCGACAGCCGCAGGTGCTCGTGCAGCAGCGGCACGGCGATCGCGATGGCGACGATCGGCTCCACCACGCTGAGCGCCGCGATCCCCGGCGCCATCCGGCCGGCCTGGAACGCGTTCTGCGACAGCAGCAGGGCAGCCGCGCCGAACGCTGCGAAGGCGTACGCGTGCCAGTGCGACAGCAGCGCCTGGACCCCGTTGCCGAGCTGGCCCGCGCACACCTTGAGCAGCACCGACGAGCAGCCCACCATCAGTCCGGCAGCGGCGCCGTACCAGCCCGCCGACGCGCGGGGCAGCCGACGACCGAGGGCTACGGCGAGCAGGGTCACGGCGATGACCACGGCACCGTACGGGGCGAAGCGCGTGAACCCGATGTGCTGCCGGCCGCCGCGCGTGTCCAGCATCACGACCAGGATCCCGAGCGCGGCTGAGCAGCCGACGGCCAGCGCGAGCTCACGCGGGTGCGGCCACTCGCGGGCCACAGCCGCGGCGAGCACGACTGCCATGGCTACGCCGGCCACCAGCAACGGCTGCACCAGGGCCACCGAGCCCCAGCGCAGCGCCAGCCCCTGGAGCGCCACGCCGGCCACGTCGGCCAGCGCTCCGACCAGCCACCACGGGCGGACGGCCAGCCGGAGCAGCAGGGTCGGCGAACCGACCCCGTGCGTCGTGACCGAGCCGGCCTCGCGGTGCTGGGTGACCGAGGCCGCGGAGTAGGAGAAGGCCGACGCAAGGGCGACGCCGGCGGCCGCCCACCTCACCGTGCCGCGAGACCGTGCTCGCGCAGCGGACCCATCGTGTGCCCGGCGTCCTCGACCAGGTCGATCAGCCCGTCGAGCGCACCCAGGGTGTTCCGCCACGATCCGGGCGCGGAGGTGCAGTCCGAGTCGTGCAGCAGTACGGTGCCGCCGCCGCGCAGCTTGGGCCTGAGCGTCCGCAGCACCCGCTCCGGTGTCGCCCGGGCCTCCCAGTCACGGCCCCACGTCGTCCACAGCACCGGCGTCAGGCCCAGCCGACGCCCCGCCGCCACATCGCCCGAGGTCATCACGCCGTACGGGGGGCGGTGGTAGGTCGGCGTGGTCCCGGTGACGTCGTGGATCAGCGCGGCCGTGCGCTCGAGCTCGTCCTGGACCTGGCCCGGCGGCACGCGCAGGTGGTTGCGGTGGGTCCAGCCGTGCACCGCGAGCTCGTGCCCCTCGTCGACCATCCGCCTGGCGATGTCAGGGGCGCCGACCAGCATCTGGCCGAGCAGGAAGAACGTCGCCCTGATCTGGCGTCTGGCCAGCAGCTCGAGGAACTGCGGCGTCGATGCGGGGTCGGGCCCGTCGTCGAAGGTCAGCGCGACGTGGTCCGGCCAGCCCTTGCCGGACAGCCCGGGCCAGACGGCCCGGCGCAACGGCGCGATGCCGGTCAGCGAGGGAGCGGCGTGGGTGGCGGCGAGCAGCGCGGTGGTGCCGAGTGGGAGCAGGGCGAGTCGACGAGCCCGGGTCAACTGGAGCTCGACGCTGTGGGCAGCAGGGACTCGGTCAAGCCTGCCGCCGCGGCCTCGCTCTGGACCTCCGCGAGAGCAACCCGCACCTGCTGTGGGGTCATGTTCCGGCCGTCGATCAGGACGTAGTCGCCACCGTGCAGGCTCAGCTTGCTGTCGGAGGCCTTGACCACGTGGTTCGGTGAGATCAGCGACTCGTCGGACCAGATCGCCTTGAACTGGTCGCCGGCGCCGATCCGGTGGTGGTCGGCCATCGCGACGATCTCGCCGTTGTGGGTGAGTGCCGTGCCGCTGACAGCGTTGCGGTCCCCCCGCTTGAGGACACCGTGGGCCAGCAGCACGACGGGGACGCCGCGGAGACGGGTTGCCTGGACGAGCGGGCGCTGCGCCTCGAGCAGCGTCGAGTCCACGGCGAGCGTGACGTGCCCGGCGCTCAGGTCCTTGGTCCAGTCGGCAGCAACCGAGGTGTCGGAGGGCCGGATGGCGACGTAGATCGACGACTTGGACCCGTCGGGTCGGTAGGCGGCGCCCATGCCGGCCGCCGATGCCACCGGAACGAGCTGGAGGCCGATGCCGGTCGCGAGCACGAACGCGGCGGAGCCTTGGGCGACCCGGCGACGGGTGCGGTGCGGCCGCACGGCGGAGGGACCGGACGGGGGACGGGTGACCCGGCCGCCGTCGTGACCGGCGGGGACCCGGCGCCGGCGGGTGGCCGTACGCGCCGGGTTGAGCGGGACCGGGAGGGGCGCGATCTCGGCCGGCTCTGCGACCAGGAACTGGGTCGGGCAGGTGCCGAACATCGCGTAGGCGGCCGCCACCAGCTCGTTCGACCGGGTGGGGGTGAGCAGCTGGAGAGCCTCGGGCAGGGTCGGGATCGCGCACGCGTGGAACGCGACCCCGGCCTGGTCCAGCACGACCGAGTTGGCCGTGCCGTGGCCGGGGATGCAGTTGCGGCTGACGACCGGGACGCCGCTGGCGAACGCCTCGAGGCAGGTCATGCCGCCGGCGTTCTGGATCAGCACGTCGCTGGAGGCGACCAGCTCCGGCATCCAGTCGACCCAGCCCAGCGCGACGCAGTTGGGTTCATCGGACAGCCGGCGGCGCAGGTCCTCGTTGCGGCCGCACACGACGACGGGCGTCAGGTCGGGCATGCCGGCCAGCTCCCGTACGGTGCCGATCACGTTGCCGACGCCCCAGGAGCCGGCGACGATCAGCACCAGCCGGTTGCCAGGGGCGACGCCGAGCTGCTGCCGTACGAGGGCCCGGCGACCCGGCGGCACCGCCTGGAACTTGGCCGCGACCAAGGGCTCGACGACCTCGACCCGCGGGGCGCCCAGCTCCTTGGCAAGCGCGGCCGTCTCGGGGTGCAGCGCCATGTGCAGGTCGATGTCCTGGTTGATCCACAGGGTGTGCACCGAGAAGTCGGTGAGCACCGTCGCCAGTGGAGTGTCCAGCCGCCCACCGTGCCGCAGCTGGCCGAGCGTCTGGCTGGCCAACGGGTAGGTCGACACGATCGCGTCGTAGGGCTGCCGGGCGATGACCTTGGCGAGCGCGCGCTTGGCGGTCGAGGTGTAGAAGGTGCACAGGTGCTGGGCGAACCGGAACCGCTCGATCGTCGCGTAGAGGAGCTCGTAGCTCCTGGGTGCGACGCTCAGCTGCTTGCCGTAGAACCACCGGACGAACCAGCCGGTGCCTGCCGGCAGAGAGGCGAGGTAATCGACCACGTCGACCGCCACACCATGGCTCTCCAGGCGCTTGGCCAGTTCCTTGGCGGCGCCGTCATGCCCGGCACCCATGCTCGCCGAGACGATGAGCACACGGTCACCAGCACGTAGATCACCCAGCAAGGGTTTGTCCTCTGCTCGTCCGGGGGACCGGTCGGCTGCAGCGTCCTGGCGTGTTCTGGACGTGCGTAGCCGTGCTTCGGTCCACCCCATGGGGCGTCAGTCTACGAGAAACCCGGGCCATGGGGTGAGTAGACGTGCCTAACTCAGCACATCCTTACGAAGGAAGTGCCGCCAGGCTAGCCCAAACAGCACGATGCTGTAGCCGATGGACCAGAGCGCGCCTTTGGTCATGGAGTCCCAGGCCACGCTCGGCCCCAGCGCATCGACCCAGGAGTACTGGTAGTGGGTGGGGAGCGCCTGCCGCAGGCTGCCCAGCGCCGTCACCGCATCGAGGATGTTCGACACGATCACGAGGACGACAGCGCCGCCCACGGCTCCGAGGGGCGCATCGGTGTAGACGCCGAGCAGGAACGCGAGCGCCGCGACGAACAGCATGACCACCGCGAGGTAGCCGATCACGATCAGCAGCCGTACGAACGCGGTGCCTGTCGGCAGCGAGGTGCCGAGCGGCGACCGGGCGGCGTGCCAGCCGAAGCCGATCCAGCCGGCGAGCAACGCCACCGCGGTGAGCAGCACGATCGCGAAGAACCCGTAGCCGAGCGCGACCACCAGCTTTTGCCGCAGCAGCCGGGAGCGGGGGATCGGCGCGGCCAGCAGGTAGCGCAGGCTCGACCAGCTGGCCTCGGCAGCGACCGTGTCGCCGGCGAACAAGGCCACGATGACGACCAGCAGGAAGCCGGTCGACGCGAAGAGCGTGAACAGGGTGAAGTTGGGCGCGCCGACCGTGGCCAGGTCCACCAGCCCTGGCGCGCCGCCGCCGTTGTCCGGTCCGCCGGCCTTGAACGCGAGCAGCAGCAGGAACGGCAGGATGACCAGGAAGCCCAGCCCGAGCTGGGTCCGGCGGCGGCGTAGCTGGCGGATGACCTCGACCCGCAACGGCAGGGTGTGGCCGGGGTTGTAGCCGGCAGCAGCTCCCGTACGGGGGTTGACGGCTTCGGCCGGCGGGGCTCCGGCCAGCCCGCCGTGGCTGCCCATGGTGGTGACGGTCATGTGTGCTCCTGCCCGACGAGGGTGAGGAAGACCTCTTCCAGCCTGCGCTGCGGCGCGACCCGGTCGACCTTGATACCGGCGGCGACCAGCGCGGCGACGACGTCGGCCGGGGGCGTGCCATTGAGGTCCATGACCACGCCGTCGAGTGCCTTGCCGGCGGAGATGACGCCGGGCATGGCCCGCGCCAGCCGTACGGTCGCGTCCTCGTCGTCGACCCCGAACAGGGTGGACCCGCCGCGGCCGACCAGCTCGGCGACGGTGCCCTGGGCGACCAGCCGGCCGCGGTCCATGACCACCACGTCGGTGCAGGTCTGCTCGACCTCGCTGAGCAGGTGGCTCGAGACGATGACGGTCCGCCCGGTCGCGGCATAGTTGGCGAGCACGTCACGCATCTCGCGGATCTGGGGCGGGTCGAGGCCGTTGGTCGGCTCGTCGAGGACCAGCAGCTCGGGCAGGCCGAGCATGGCCTGGGCGATGCCGAGCCGCTGCAGCATGCCGTGGCTGTAGGTGCGGGTCTTGCGGTGGATGTCCTCGCCGAGCCCGGCGATCTCGAGCGCGATGTCGAGGTGGGCTTCCTCGATCGGCCGGCCGACCGCGCGCCAGTAGAGCAGCAGGTTGTCGATGCCGCTGAGGTGCGGCGGGAAGCCGGGGCCCTCGACGAACGCGCCGACCCGCGACAGGACCGGCGCTCCGGGACTGATCCGGTGGCCGAACACCCGGATCTCGCCGTCGGTGGGCTGGATCAGCCCCATCAGCATCCGCAGCGTCGTGGTCTTGCCGGCCCCGTTGGGGCCGAGCAGGCCGAGCACCTGGCCCGGCTCCACGCGGAAGGTGAGGTCGCTGACCGCTCGGAACCCGCCCTGGTAGGCCTTGCCGAGCCCGGTGATCACCAGCGGGATGTCGGCGAGCGCCGGGTCGGACGCCGCGGCGACCCGCCTGGCCTCCCTCGTACGCAGGATCAGCCAGCCGGCCAGGAGCACCAGGACCACGGCGCCGAGACCGATCCAGACCGGGGCGGAGCTGGTGGGGTTCAACGGCTTGACGGCCAGGACCGGCACCGTGAGCGTCGAGCCGGCCAGCGCGACCTGGTAGCTCCTGGCGGTCTGCGGCAGCGCATAGCCCTGGTCGGTCGACGAGATCACGACGCGCAGCCGGTGGCCGGTCGCGATGTCCCGGACGATCGCCGGGAGGGCGACATGGACGGTCTGTCCGGTGAGCGGGGCCGTGAGCTGGATCGGGGCGACCAGCGCCTGGGGCAGGGTCGGGCTGCCGTTACCGGTGGGGACGTCGAGCAGGGTGGCGAACAGGGTGGCGTCGGGCGCGTTGCCGGTGACCTTGAGGTCCACCGAGGACGAGCCGGTCAGCTTGAGCGGTGACGTGAGCGCCGCCGTCTGGAAGGTCGCCACCTGGCCCGGCAGCTCGGAGATCGAGCCGAGGCCGCCGGCCTGGGCCAGCGCTCCGATGACCGAACCGAACCCCGGCAGCCCGGTCAGCGCCGCCGGACTGCCGCCGGCCGGGGCCACCACCGTCTGGGGGTCGCCGGTCAGCGCGAGTGCCTGGGTCGGCGTGGAGCCGGTCGAGGTGACGCCGGGCAGGCCGGGCGCGACCCGTACCGATGGCTTGGGCTGGGAGTCCGACGCCGTCAGGGCGGCGTTGGGGACGGTCACCTCGAACCGGGTGTCCGGCGCGCTGCCGTCCTTCTTGAGGTAGCGGCCGAACCAGTCCAGGGTCAGCGAGTCGATCCGGTTGGTCTCGGGCAGGCCGCCGTCGTGGCCGCCGCCGTACCAGACCAGCTTGACCGGTGTGCCGTTCGCGGCGATGCCCTTGGCGTTGGCGTCGCCCTCGCTGAGCGGGAACAGCGAGTCGGCCTCGCCCTGGATCAGCAGCGTCGGCGCCTTGATCTGGTCGAGGATGCGGGCCGGGCTGCTGGCCGCCATCAGGGCGAGGATCTGCGGCGTCGGGCGGCCCTGCGCCGCCGATGCCTGGTAGGCGGCGCAATAGTCCGGCGCGAACCTGCCACAGGTCGTCGGGGTGACGCCGATCGCGTCCGCCCCGCTGCCGAAGAAGTCGGCGGCCCATTGCTTCTTGAACACGCCTGGTACGGGGATCGGCTGCTTGTCCGCCGCGCTGGTGGCGGCGGCTGACTGGGCGAACTGCGGGAACAGCGACTGGCCGAGCTCGTTCCAGGTGATCGCCGGGACGATGGCGTCGATCCGGTGGTCGTAGCCGGCAGCCTCGAGGGTCAGGGCCCCGCCGTACGAGCCGCCGGCGACACCGACGGTCGGGTCGCCCGGCTTGTCCAGGTGCACCCGCGGGTCCTTGGCCAGCAGGTCGATCAGCCGGCTGGCGTCCTTGACCTCGTACTGCGGCGAGTCCAACGTGATCTGGCCGCCGGACTTGCCGAAGCCGCGGGCGCTGTAGGTCAACGCGATGTAACCGTTTCTGGCCAGCTTGAGGGCCTCGGTGGTCTCGCTGTCCTTGCTGCCGCCGAAGCCGTGAGCGAGGATCACCGCCGGCGCCGTACCGTGCAGGTTCTTGGGCACGAACAGGGTGGTGTCCAGGCTGACCGGCTCGCCGCCCGGACCGTTGCCGACCGGCACCATGCTCGCGGTCTGGATCACACCCGGCTGCTGTCCGGCGACGGCGGACGCACCGATGCCGGCCACGACGACGATGACGGCGGCGGAGGACAGAGCGACGGTCGTACGACGACGCACGCGGTCGCTCCTCTCAGCGGTGACCCAAGACGGTGAAAGTTCACCTTATGTCCGCGCTGAGTTGGCGGCATACCGGGCTCAGCGGTCTCACAGGTGGACAAGCAAACGAATGGCCTCAGTAGTCCTGAGTCGCGGCCCGGACCCGACCCACGCTGCGGGTGACCTGCCTGCGCAGGCGTGGGTCCGCGGCGCTCTGCAACAGATCGACCACCAGGTTGATGATCACGTAGGCCGTACCCAGCACAAGGGTCACGCCGGCGATGGCCGGGAAGTCGACTCCTTGGATCGCCCTCGCGGTGTAGAGGCCGAGCCCGGGCCACGCGAAGATGCTCTCCACGACGACGACCCCAGCAAAGAGCAGTCCTGCCTGCAGCCCCAGGGTTGCGAGCGGTGCGGTCAGCGCGTTACGGAGGCCATGGCGCAGCAAGATCTGGCGACTGGACAGACCTTTCGCCCGGGCCGTCCGGATGTAGTCCTCCGACAGTACGGACTGCAGGGACGAGCGCAGTGTCCGGCCCACGCTCACGGCCGGTCCGACAGCCAGGCAGAACGCTGGCAGGACGAGGTGCCACGCGCTGTCTCGCAGGGCCGCAAAGTCACCGTGGAGCAACGAGTCCACAGTGAGCAGGCCGGTCGGTCCCGGGGGCGGGGTGAGGCCCGCGGAGAGCCTTCCCGATCCCGGGAACCAGTGCAGCCGACCGTAGAACACCACCAGCGACGCAAGCCCCAGCAGGAACGGCGGTACGGAGGCCCAGGCAATGAATCCCAGTCGGATGGCAGAACTGCGTCGCCTCGCCGTGACCAGACCGAACGTCGTTCCGAGCACGATGGCCAGCAGAACCGCGCACGCAGCGAGCTCCAGCGTTGCCGGCAAGAATGCCGCCAGGTCCCGTACGACCGGGCGCCGGGTGGTCAGCGAGACCGACAGGTTGCCGCGGAGGGCGTTGCCCAGGAAATGCAGATACTGGACCGGCAGTGGCCGGTCCAACCAGAGCTGGTGGCGTTCTGCGCTCAGCGCGTCTGCCCCGGCGGAGGGCCCGAGCAGGGCGCGGACCGGGTCGGCTGGGATCACCGTCTCCAGCGCGAAGACGATGACGCTGAGGGCCAGCAGGATCAGCAGCGCTGCGGCCAGTCGTGCGGCCAGCATGCGAACGAGGCCGATCACGTGACCTGCATGCGGGTGCGCATCATCGGTCGGCCATGACGTCTCGGATGCCGTCCCCCGCGATGTTGGAAGCGAAGGCGAGGATGAAGACGACCGCGGCGGGCACAAGAGAGATCCACGGCTGGCCAAGGACATAGGTCAGACCCTCAGCCGTCATTGCGCCCAGCTCGGGTGATGGAGGGGGAGCGCCGAGACCCAGGAACGAGAGTCCGGCCAGGGTCAGGATGAGGCTGCCGATGTCCATGCTCGCTGTGACGATGATCGGCGGGGCCAGCCCCGGGATCACGTGCCGTACGGCGAGCAGGACACCTCGGTCGCCGGCGATTCGGGCAGCGTCCAGGTGGGGTCGGGCCATCAGGCTGCGGACCTCGCCCCGTACGATCCGCGCGTACCAGGGCCACCAGACGATGGCGACCGCCAGCAGGGCGTGCAGCAGGCTCGGGCCCAGAGCCAACGCCGCCGCGATCGCGAGTACCGGTCCGGGCAGCGCCAGGAACAGGTCGGTCACCCGCATCAGCCCGCTGTCCACTGCACCGCCGCAGATCCCGGCGACCAAGCCGACTGCACCGCCGATGAGGATCCCGCTGGCCACCACCGCCAGTGCGGAGAACCACGAGGTCCGGATGCCGATCAGGACCCGGCTGAGCAGGTCACGGCCGAGCTCGTCCGTTCCGAGGATCGTCCCGTGCCCGGGACTGTGGAACGGGCCGGCGGCCGCTGGTTGGGTGGTGGAGTGCGGTGCCAGCAGTGGTGCCAGGATGCTGATCGCGGTGATCACGATCAGCAGTGCCAGCGCGGCCTTCTCGGGCGCGCCGGTCCCGGCACGGGCGTGCGCGCGCTTCGGTGTGGCCGAGAGCCCGAGCGCCACCGGGTCGACGGCCGCCATCAGGCGCTCATTCGCGGCAGGGCGTCGACCAGGCGGCGGGTGTAGGCCTCGTTGGGCCGGTCCAGCAGCTGATCGGCCGGTCCCCGCTCGACGATTCTGCCGTCCACCATGACGGCGATCTCGTCGGCGACGACCCGTGCCGCGGCGAGGTCGTGGGTGACGAACAGAAGGGCCATGCCGAGCTCCCTGCGCAGTCGGCCGAGCAGGTTCAGCACGACGGCCGCCAGCGTCGTGTCGAGGGCTGAGATCGGCTCGTCGCAAGCCAGGAGCACGGGCGGGACGACGATGGCCCGGGCAATGGCAGCGCGTTGCCGCTGTCCGCCGGAGATCTGGTGCGGCTTGCGCTCCGCGATCCGCTCGGACAGGCCCACCAGCCTGAGCGTCTCCACCGTCCTGTCGCGCCAGTGTTGCTGTGGCACCCGCTCGTTCCTCAGCCGCTGTGCCAGCAGCTCGCCGATCGTCGCCCACGGAGTCAACGAGGCGCCGGCGTCCTGGAAGACGAGCTGCGGGCGGCCACCGTGGCCGTACTCGACGTCCCCACTGTCCGGACTGTCCAGGCCGACGGCGATTCGCAGCGTGGTGCTCTTGCCGCAGCCGCTCTCTCCGACCAGCGCGACCGCGCCGCCCTTCGGGACGTCCAGTGAGACCCCTCGCAGCACCTGCTGGCTGCGACGGCCCCTGCCGAATGTCCGGTTCACGCCCGTGAGCTGCAGCGCCAGCTCTGAGCTGGTCGACGGTCGCTGCCAGCCGGGGCCTTCGGACAGCCCGGAGGCGTCGGCCAGGAGCTCGACCTGGCCCGAGCGGATGCAGGCGTCCTGGCCGGCGTGACGGGGCGAGGGCTCAAGAGCCGGAACGACCGTCCGGCACTCCTGCTGTGCGGCCCCGCACCGGGGAGCGAAGGCGCAGCCGGGCTCCGGGTTGTGTGGGTCGGGCAGCTCGCCGGCCAGGGTGGGAAGCGGTCGTGACCGGGCCGACCGGGTGGTGATCCGGGCCGCCAGCAATGCGGCTGTGTACGGGTGCGACGGCCGGCCCAGGACGTCGCCGGCCGCGCCGACCTCGGCCATTCGCCCGGCGTAGAGAACCGCGATCCGGTCTGCGACCTCGCCGGCCACAGCGAGGTCGTGGGTCACCAGGACGAACGACGTACCGCGGCTGTCACGCAGCTCGCGGAACAGCTCCAGAATGCCAGCCTGCACGGTCACGTCGAGCGCTGTGGTCGGCTCGTCCGCGATGACCAGCGCCGGATCTCCCGCCAGGGCCATCGCGATCATGACGCGTTGGCGCAACCCACCGGAGAGCTCGTGAGGGTACTGCCGGGCGCGGCGCCCCGGTTCGGGTACGCCCACCTGGTCGAGCAGGTCGACGGCCTCCCGTGGGCTCCCGGTCACTTCCGCCACCTGCCGGCCCACGCGCATGGTCGGGTTGAGCGATGTCATCGGGTCCTGGAAGACCGCCCCGGCAGAGCGTCGCCGAGCGGCCCGGCGCTGGGCGTCGGTCGCCGTGACCATGTCGGCTCCGCCGAGGCGCACGTGCCCCGAAAGCAGTGCGCTGGACGGCAGCAGGCCGAGCGCGGCGAGGGCCAAGACGCTCTTGCCCGAGCCGGATTCCCCTACCAGGGCGAGGATCTCACCGGGTCCTACTGTGACGTCGACCCCGCGCAGCGCGCTCAACCCTCCCGGGAACGAGACTTGGAGACCGCGAACCTCGAGCACGTTCATGTGTGCGCTTCCTCGCCCAGTGCCACTGCCAGAAGGCCGTACGCCGGCACGGCACGGGCCAGCGCGGCAACCTCCACGTACTCGTCTGCCCGGTGCGCCATGTGCTGCTCGCCGACACCGAAGCCGATGGTGGGGATGCCTCGCTCGCCGGCCGACAATGCGCCGTTGGTGCAGACGTCGTACATCGCCGGAGTGCCGTCCAGCCCCGCCTCCACCAGCGCCCGCCCGGCGGTTTCGACCACCGGCCCGACGGTCTCCCAGCCAGCGGCGTACTCGCGCACGCGCATCGGCATCCCGGTGTACGTGAGCTGCTCGACGGTCAGCGTGTCCACCGTGATGCCTGGCCGGGCGGGCCACGACACCCATGCCCGGTGCGCAGCCTCGAGCAGGAGGGCGTGCAGGCCGGACTCGGTGTCGTCGGGCAGGAACCGGATGTCGAACCGCGCGACGATGCCGTCGGGGACCGTGGACACGGACGGGTACGGCGACGAGACGACGTCGATGCAGGTGATGTCGCGGGCCCCGAGCGTCTCGTGGCGGCGCTCCGGCAACGCCCGCAGCGAGTGCAGCAGGTCGGCCAGTGCCTCCACGGCGCTGATCCCGGAGGAGGAACGTGCCGCATGCGCTGCGCGGCCGGTGATGCGCACCTCCAGCTTGGCCCGGCCTCGGTGGCCGACCATGAGCCGTAGCTCGCTCGGCTCCGTGACGACGACGCAGGTCGGCTTCAGCCGGTCCAGCGCATGGCACAGAGCCGCACCCTCCATGAACTCCTCACTGACGCTGGCTACCAGCGACACCAGCCCGGGCGCCGATGCCAGCCGATGCGCCTGCGAACCGATCCCGACCACCGCCGCAGCCAAGGAAGCCTTCTGGTCGCAGACGCCGAGCCCGTACAGCCGTCCGCCCTCGACGCTGCCTGCCAGCGGGTCGCGGCTCCAGCTGCCCGGCGCCGGCAGCGGCACCGTGTCGATGTGGCCGTCGAAGAGAATCCTTGGTGCACCGGGGATTGCCCGTCCCAGGGTGCCGATGGCGTTGCCGGCGGCGTCGATGGTCACCTCGAAGCCGTACCGGCTCATCGCCGCCGCGGCGATCTCAATGGCGGCACCCTCGTCGCCGGTGGGGCTCGGTGTCCGTACCAGGGCCTGCGCCAGCTCGAGTGCCTCCTGCGTCAGGCGGCTCACCCCGGTGCTCCGCCGCGCAGCGTGGCCAGCTCTGCGATGCGGGCGCCGATGGTGGTGAGCGCAGCGGACTCCGAACGGTCGGCGCCGGGGACGCCCACGACGTCACGGACCATCGCGTAGACCACCTGCAGTCCCGGCCCCACCGGTCGCAGGCCGCCGAGATCTACGGTCGCCGCCAGGGCCATTGCCTCAGCAGCAAGCACGATCTGGGCGCCGGCGACTGCCGCGCCGAGCTGACGCGCGCTCGCCGTCGCGTTGGCGACGTGGTCCTCCACGTCGTCCACGGGCAGCCATCGGGTGCTGGCCGGTGACAGGCCGGCCAGCTCCAGGACATGGGCCGTCGCCGTCGCGACCAGCATGGTGAGCCCGAACTTGCCGCCAGGGCCGACGAGAGCCTGCGGCAGCCTGGGCTGGTCCAGCAACTGGACCAGCCGCTGCCGGGAGAGTCCGGCCAGCACCGTGAGTGCCACGGTCGCAGTGTCGAGTGGGATGCCCAGTGGCGCGGCATGGAAGTTCCCGCCCGACACTAGGCCCGCCGGACCGCCTTGCAGCGGGTTGTCCGTGCAGCTGCGGAGCTCGGTGGACACGGCATCGCGGAGATAGCGCAAGGCGTCATGAGCGGCACCGTGCACCTGCGGCACACATCGCCACCCGTACGGGTCATGGAAGCGAGCGCCGGCCTCGCGGCTCGCGCCCACGGCAGTTCCCAACGCGCCGTTCACCGCCGCCGCGGACGTCAGGGCGCCGCGGTGCGGCCGCGCCGCGATGACCGTCTCGGACAGCGCGTCGCTGTGTCCGGGTCGGGCCTCAAAGCCCGCGCCTGCAAGCACATCCGCAACGCAGATGAGTCGCTCGGCCCCCAGGAGGGCGAGACTCCCGAGCGCCGCGGTGACCGAGGTGCCGTTGACCAGCGACAGGCCGTCGCGCGGGCCGAGTGCGACGGGGCGCAGCCCTGCCCCAGCGAGGACCGGGCCTGCCGGCACTGCCGCGCCTGTGGCGTCCAGCAGCTCGCCTTCGCCCAGCAGGGGCAGTGCTGCGTGGGCACTGGGGACCAGGTCGCCCGATGCCGCAAGCGATCCGGTCACCGGAACGGCGGGAGCCAGGCCGGCGTTGAGCGCGTCCGTGATGGCACGAACGATGGCGACCGAACAGCCGCTGCGTCCGGTGGCAAGTCCCGCTGCTTTCGTGACCCAGGCCGCACGGGCCTGCACGCGGTCGAGCAATGCCCCGGTGCCGCAGGCGTGGCTGCGCAACATCGCCAGCTGGTAGTCGGGACGCAGTGCTGCGGGGATGTCGTAGGAGGAACGGCCGGCCACCTCCGTGGTAACACCGTAGACGCGGGTCCCGCGGGCAAGCAGGTCGGAGAAGTCGGCCTCCGCGGACGCGAGCTCTGCGGCGAGCCCCGGAGCCCAGACCAGCGGCTTGCCGAGAGCGACGGCCTCGACCTCCTCGGGTGACAGACCGCCTGCGGACAGCACGACCGTCATCGGGTCGCCCCAGGCCACGGTGCCACCTCGGCCGGCGTTGCTGCTCCTCGATACGGCACGGGAACCTCGTACAGGGAGGTGATCTGCCGGTCCAGCCAGTGACTCAGGCCGTCCAGCGCACGCTCCTGAGATGCGGAAAGACCGGCGCCGTCGACGAACGAGCGACGTCGGGGCAGCGGAGCGCCGGGCTCCGCGCCGCCGGGGATCCAGGCATCAGGCGACGCGCTCGACCCGACGTCGCGGGGCTTGCTGAGCGTTGCCGGTGGCTGGGCGGTGTGGTGGTCGGTGGCTGTCTGCACCGCGCATCCGATGGCGAGCAGGTGGTCGTCGGCCCACTGCCGGCCGACCAGCTGCGCGCCCATCGGCAGGCCGGTGCTGTGCAGACCGGTGGGCAGCGCCAATGAGGGCAGGCCGACAACGTTGATCGGGAGCATGGTGCGCAGGAAGTCCTCCATGTAGCGACAGGTCCGGCCATCGATGGTGGTGGACATGGTGTCCAGTGGTAGGGCCGGGGCGATGGTCCCCGGAAGGAGCAGGCAGTCTGCCTCCGTCAGGGCCTCAGCGAAGACGCGCCGGATCCGCCCGCGTAGCCGCTGTGCCCGCAGATAGTCGCCGCCCCTCACCATGTCGCCGGCCAGGACCGCAAGGGCGTTCGCGGAGTCGAGTACCGACCCCTCACGGCGGTGATCCGCGTGCAGGGAGGTCATCTCCGACAGCATGATCGTCCAGCCGATCGCCTCGGCCAGCGGCATCTGCGGTAGTTCAACGTCCACGAGCGTGGCCCCGAGCTCGACCAGCGTCGCACCGAGTCGAGCCGTTGCCGCTGCGACCTCGGGGTCACACAGGTCGTAGAACCAGTCCTTCGGGACGCCGACCCGAAGTCCCTGGCACGGCGGGACCTCCGCCCCCGGCGGCGAGCCGGCGAGCAGTGACATGGCGAGTCGCAGATCCCTGACGGAGCGGGCCATCGGGCCAACGTGGTCGAGCGTCCACGACAAGGGCATGACCCCTTCGGTGGAGACCAGGCCGTAGGTCGGCTTGAGGCCGCTCAGCCCGCAGAAGCTGGACGGCTCGCGGATGGACCCTCCGGTGTCGGTGCCGATGGCGATGGGCAGGTACCGGCCGGCCAGGGCGGCCGCGGGACCGCACGACGACCCGCCCGCTGTGCGCTCGGGCGCCCAAGGATTGGCGGTGGCGCCGAACGTCTGGTTCACCGCCTCGCCGTAGGCGAACTCGAACGTCGTCAGCTTCGCGACGAGCACTGCACCTGCGGCTTCCAATTGCTGCCACACAGCGGCGCTGTGCTCTGCCACGTCGTGCCGGTAGATGGCGGATCCGCCGGACGTGGGTAGCCCGGCGACGTCGATGAGGTCCTTGAGCCCGACCGGGACTCCCTCGAGCGGTCGCGCGGTGCCCGAAATCCAGCGCCGTTCCGACTCCCGGGCCGCCGCTCGCGCCGAGTCTCCCGGGCAGTGCACAACGGCGTTGAGGATCGGTTCGCACGACGCCATCCGGTCCAGCGCGGCGTCGACCGCCTCGACGGGGGACACCCGCCGCCGGCCGTACTCCTCCAGCAGGGCTGTTGCGTCGAGGTCTACGGGGGAACCGGTCACGACGGCCCGAGCGGAGCCAGATCGAGGGCCCAGGGATAGTTCGGTTCGTGCTGCAGGCCGGTCAGGGACGCCTTGGTCACCATGACATCGTCGACATTCGCGAGGAAAACCATGCCGACGTCGGAGCTGACCACTTGTGCAGCAGCGGCATAGCTGGTCGCTGCTTCGGCGTCCGTCGCGGCGGAGCGTCCCTTGTCGATGAGCTTGTCCACCTGTGGGTTGGCGTACCCGAGGAAGTTGCCGCCACCGGTCGAGCTCCACAGCAGCCGGGCCCATGCGTCAGGCGACGCGGCATCCGGGATGTTCGTCTCGATCAGCAGGTCCGGTGCGGTCGAGAGATGCTTGGCGTAGTCGTAGACCACGGGCAGTTGCACCTTTTGCAGCGTTACCTGGAAGCCGGCCGCTTGCAGCCGCTGTTGCATCAGGTCCGCGAGCCGCTGCTGCACGCCGGACTCCTCGGCCGTGTACGCCAGGGTGATCTTCGGTGAGCCGGACACCTTGATCGTCGAGGCCGGGTAGCTCACCGGCGCAGTCGCGCCCGTCAGCAGCCCCGGTGGGTAGGCACTGGTCGCGGCGTGCCCGTACTGGCCGTAGGTCTCCTGCACAAGCTGGTCGCGATTGATCGCCGCGGCCACCTGCTGCCGGAGCGCGAGGTTGTCGAACGGCGCCTTGTGCGTGTTGATGTAGAGCAGCGAGGTGAGGAACGAGGGGTACTCGTGGACGGCCAGGCTCTTGTTCGCGGTGACCGTCGGCAGCTGGGAGGCCGGGAACGAGTGCAGAACAGCGTCCAGGTCGCCGCTCTGGAGCTGCAGGAGCTGACTGTTCATGTCCGGCAGGATGCGGATGGAGACCGTCTTGTACTTGGCCGCGGTTCCCCAGTAGCCGTCGAAGCGGGTGAGCTGGTACTGCGATCCCTTGCTGAAGCCGGTCAGCTGGTACGGGCCGGTCCCCACGGCATGCGCCGAGAGCCACGCCTGGTCGTGGTCCGTGCCGGCGTTGTCGGCGAGCGCCTTCGGACTGATGATCTTGGGACCCCAGACGGAAGCCAGGTAGTCGAGGAACGGCCGGACGCGGTACTTCAGCTTGAGGACGAGGGTGGTCGGGTTCGTCGCGGTCATGGTGCTGACCGGCGCCAGCATGTACGCCGGTCCGGCGTTGACGGCGAGCCGTCGGCGGAAGGACGTGATGACGGCCTGCGCGTCCAAGGGAGTGCCGTCCTGGAACTTCACGCCGGAGCGGATGGTGAACGTGTACGTGAGGCCGTCCGTGCTGACCGTCCAGGCCGTCGCGAGCTGCGGTGTGAGCGTAGTCGAGTTCGGTGCGTACCGAAGCAGACCTTCGTAGACCGACTGCGTAACGGTGTCGCCCTCGAGGTCGTAGAACACGTCCGGGTCGGGGGTCGACATGTCGGCCAGGTAGGCGAGGTTCAGTTGGCTTGCCGCTGACGCGACGGAAGCGGCTGGCTGCTTGGCGGCCGAACAACCAGTGAGCGCGATGGTGCCGATCGCTGCGGCAACTGCAACCAACCGCAGGGCGTTGGGCTTCGTCATAGGTCGGGTCCCTTGTCAGCTGCCAGCCGTTGTGTCCTGCATACAATGGCTAGGCGATGCTTCCGCGATGTTACGCAGCGGTTGACTCTGGGTGAACGCGGCCGGCGGAGCCCTCGTACGCAAGCGGGCGGCGGACCCGTCAGGGTTCAGCTCGGGACGGCAGAAGGGCTGGCGCGACGAGCGTGAGCGGCGTCGGCAGCGCCATCGCGCACATGTTCGTCCGCCGCCGCCATGGCCCGGGTGACGTCACCGCTCGACAGGTCATCGACGAGACGCTGGTGATCCTCCACGGCTGTCGACACTGGAAGCGGGGAGGCGTAGCTGAGCTCGGCGGCCGCCTCGAGATACTGCAGGACGTGGGCGTCCAGCAAGCCGGCGAACCGCGCCCCGAAGGCGAGCGAGTAGATGGCCGCATGAATCTGCAGGTGCAGGTCGCTGAAGAGCTCTGATCCTGCTTGCGCCACGGTCAGCCCGGTCACCTGAGCCCGTAACCCGGCCCAGTCGTCGGGATTGGCGCGTTCGCACGCAAGCCGAGCCGCAAGTCGGTCGAGCTCGCCCCGCACCAGGAAGAGGTCGGCGATCTCCTGCGCGGAGATCTGGGTCGCCTCGAGGCCTCCGCCGCGGGCGCGGGTTGCGAAGCCGTCGGACTCGAGCTTGCGCAGGGCCTCACGGACCGGGGTGCGGCTGACGCCGAGACGCGCGGCGAGCTCCACCTCGACCAACCGGGTCCCCGGTGTGATCTGGCGCGTCAGCACGGCACGGCGCAGCAGCCGGTAGACCTGGTCGTAGCCGAAGCGACGGGGTTCGATCCGGTTGCCGTCCAGGTTGGCAAGGCCGATTGGTGGGCCATCAGGCAACACGTGATCGCACCTGACCTCTCGAACCTCTGCCGCAGCAGGCACTTGCCTGGGGGGATGGGCGGATCCGGACCTCGGCTCCGTCACTGCAGCCTAGGCACCATGCTATGGGGAGCATGCGCGAGTGACGGTGACGCGGACCACGAATCCGCGGCCCGGCGCGGCCAATGATCAGCCGCCTTACATGGGGTGAGCGACGGGGCTTGAACCCGCGACCCCCGGGACCACAACCCGGTGCTCTACCAGCTGAGCTACGCCCACCATGTGCACGCCTGAGTCGGCGCCGAGCAAGTGTAGCGACTGCGCAGGCCTAGTCAGAAGCGGGTTGTCCGGCCACCGGTTCGGCCACCGGCTCGCGGGCGCTGAGGATGACGGCCGCCGCCTTGGCGGCGGTCTCGGAGTCGGGGCCGGGCTTGGGGACGAAGACCGTCTCGCGGTAGTAGCGCAGCTCCTCAATGCTCTCCCGGATGTCGGCGAGGGCACGGTGGCCGCCGCTCTTCTCCGGCGAGGCGAAGTAGGCCCTCGGGTACCACCGGCGGGCGAGCTCCTTGACGCTGGACACGTCGACCATCCGGTAGTGCAGCCACTGCTCCAGCTCGGGCATCTGCAGCGCCAGGAAGCCGCGGTCAGTGGCGATGGAGTTGCCGCACAGCGGCGCCTTGCGCGCCTCGCGTACGTGCTTCTTGATGTACGTCAAGACCTCGGCCTCGGCCTCCGCGACGGTGACCGTCGAGGCCCGTACCGCGTCGGTCAGCCCGGACGTCCCGTGCATGTCCCGGACGAACTCGATCATCCCGTCCAGCTGCTCGTCGCTCGCGTGGACCACGATGTCGACACCCTCGTCGACGATGTTGAGCTCGGAGTCCGTGACCAGCGCCGCGATCTCGAGCAGCACGTCGCTCGTGAGGTCGAGCCCTGTCATCTCGCAGTCGATCCAGACCAGACGATCATTCATTCGGTCAGCCTACTGGCGAGCCGACCGGCGGTCAGATCCGTTCGAGAACGAGGGCCAGGGTCGGGCAGGCGGCGACGGCCCGCCTGGCCATCGGCTCCAGGGCGCTGGCGAGCGGCCGCGGGTCCACGACCGGGAAGCCCCACTCGTCCAGCGCGATGGCCTCCGGCAGCAGCTCGGCGCACAGCCCGTGACCGTCGCAGCTCACCCAGTCGACGAGCAGCCGGCTGGTCATCGGCCGGCCACCGCGGCGGAAGGCTTGGGCGTGCCCGACCGGTGAGACCATCCCGGCGCGAGCGGTCCCTGCAGTGCCCACATCGCCACCAGGGCGGCGCAGGCGAGAATCCCAGCGGCGCCGAGCATCCGGCGCAGCCGGTGGCTCGGCCAGCCATCGGTCAGCCGGAAGCCGATCGCGACGAGCACGCAGCCGACGCACGCGGCCTGCAGCGACAGCGCCCAGTGCAGCTTGGCGTCGGACCCGGTGCCCAGCCCGTGCACGACGGCCAGGCCCCACGCCGCATAGGCGGCCCAGTGGATGGTCCGCCACGTTCGGTGTCCCAGTCGAACGCGGATCAGGCTGGTCAGCGTGACCACGAGCACCACGTCGATCGCTGCTGCGCCTGCGCCGAGCCAGAGCGGCCGGTAGAGCCCGCCCACCGGGATGAAGACGTCGCGCAGCCGTACGGAGACGAAGTCGTCGGCGACCGCCGTCCCGATGTGCACGACCAGCAGCGCCACGCCGATCAGGGAGACGTTGCGATGCAGCCCCTGGTTGAGGAACCGCGGCCAGGCCCTGCCGACCGGGGCCCTCGACGTGGACAGGATGCCGAGAACGACGGCCAACGAGAGCAGCGCCAGCGAGACCAGGCCGGCCGCCCGGGTGACGAACCACAGCGTCTGCATGTTCACCGGAGGCGGTGCCGCGGTGAAGGTGAGACCGGTCACTGCAGGACCACCGGTTCGTCCGGCCAGCCGCCGACCGGGCTGACCCGCCCGTCCCGGTCGACCAGACGGGACGGCAGGCCGAGGCCGCCGAGCCACTCGGCGGCGCCCCGCCCCATCACGATCGCTGCGGTGCTCGCGGCGTTGGCGTCGACGCAGGACGCGGCCGACACCGTGGCGGTCCGCCAGTGGTCCGCCGCGGGGCGGCCGGTGCGCGGGTCGATGATGTGGTGCTGGTCGACGCCCGCCCGGCGCCAGCGCCGCAGCATCGAGCTGGACGTGGCCAGGCCGCCGTCTCGGATCACCACGACTGACCCGGTACCGTCCTCCTCAGGCCGCTCGGCGATCCGTACCGTCCAGCCGTCCTCAGGAGGCCGCCCCGCCACGGCGATGTCTCCACCGAGGCTGACCAGCACGCCGGAACCCGTGGTACGGGCAATCGCGTGCGCTGCCCGCTGGGCGGCGTGGGCCTTGCCGCTCGACCCGAGGTCGAGCCGGGTGCCCACCGGGATCCGTACGGTGCCCAGCCAGCGGTCGACCTGGATCCGCCGCCACTCCTGCGGCCGCGGCCGCACCGTGCGGGCGGCGGGGCCATCGGCTGGCAGGGCGGCGAAGTCGCGGTCGTAGCCGGCGGCGATCACCGCCGTACCGAGCAGCGGGTCGACCAGGCCGCCGGTCATCGCGGCCACCCGCAGTGCCGCGTCCAGGGCACCGATCAGGTAGCTGCCGACCGGGACCGGCCGTCCGGCGTTGCGGTTGACCAGGCTGAGGTCCGAGTCCTCGCGGAACCGGCTGCAGGCCCGGTCGACAGCATCGAGCTCGGTGCGGAGCAACGCGTCGGCCGCCTCCAGCGCGGCGCCCTCGACCACCACCAGCCGGACGTACGTACCCAGCGCGCGCCACGAGCTCGCCGCCAGCGCGCCCTCGACCAAGACGCCGGCCGACGGCTGGACCGTCATCACGAACCGGACGAGGTTGCCGTCGGCTTGGGGGCCGCGGTCGTGGTCGTGGGCGCCGGGGCAGGTGCCGGTTTGGTGGTGGGCGGCGCCGGGGCCGGCGGGGGCGTCGTGGTGGCTGCCGCCGGGGGAGGCGCTGCCGTCGTGGTCACGGCGGCCGGCGGCGGCGCGGCGGCAGTTGTCGGCGCGGCGGCATTGCCGGCAGCGGTGGTGACCGGGGCCGGGTTGGCAGTCGTCGCACCGCCGCCGGTCCCGATGCTGCCGCCCGTACCTCCCGCAGGCGTGGTGTGCCCGGGCGCGGGCTTGGTCGGCTTGCTTGCCGGGTGGGTGACCGGCGCCGCGCCCCCGCTGCTGCCGGTGGCCTTGGTGGGGGCGGCCGGGCTGGTGGAACCGCCCTTGGGGCCGGCGGTCGTGACGGCGCGTCCGGTTGCGGTCGATCCGGCGCTGGTGGGTGCGCCGCCGGCGGTCGGCGCGCCGCCTGCCGACTTCCCGGCGGCCGTGTGGGCTGCACCGGTGGTCGGTACGGAACCGGCGGCGCCCGGCAGCGGGCTGAGGGTGCCGGCTGCGGCCGAGGCGGGGCCGGCACTGGCAGGGCCGCCGGCGGAGGACGGTTGCGCCTGGCCGGAGGCCTGAGCGGCCACGCCGGCGGCCCCCGTCGTGGCGGCCCCGGCCGAGTCGGCCGTGTGCCGCGGTGCCGCCTTCTCTGCGAAGACGGCGGCCATCGCACCGGTCGCGGTCATCGAGGCGACAGCAACCATGCCGCTGGTGGTGGACAACACCCGCAGTGCCGAGTTGCGCCTGTTTGCTGCCTGTCTGGACATCGGTTCTCCGCCTGCCATGAAGCGCCCCTCGAGCACTTCCTGGAGCCACCTTCGGCAGCCCCAGGTGACGGGAGTGCTAAGCCCGGCACAAGTCAGGGCTTCAGCGGCTATTCGTGAGCGAAATCCGGCTTGTCCGATTCAGATGGGCAGCAGGATGGTCGACCGAGGGGTCACACCGATCCAGCCTCCCCGGGAGTGCAATGTCAGCGCCAGTTCTCGCGTCCACGGCACCGGTGCTCCTGCCGTCGGTCTCGCCCCGGCTCACCCGCGGCCTGCGCCCGGACGGGGCGGCCATCGGGCTGCGCGAGCACATCGCCTGGCACGGCCTGATGGTGCCACCGGGCGACCGTCCGGGGCCGTCCACCCGCGACCTGCTCGAGCAGGTGGCCATCGCCGGCCGCGGTGGGGCCGGATTCCCGATCTGGCACAAGATCTCGGCCATGGGCCGGGGTCGCTCCATCGTCGTCGTCAACGGCGCCGAAGGGGAGCCGGCGATCTGGAAGGACCGGCTGCTGCTGGCCAACGCACCCCACCTCGTACTCGATGGTGCCGTCGCCGCCGCCGATGTCGTACGGGCGACCGAGATCCACGTCGTCGTCGCTGCCGGCTTCCCCCGCGCGGTCGAGGCTGTCCGCCGGGCGCTGGCCGAGCGGGCGGCCGTGCGCTACGACCGGGTGCCGATCACCCTGACGCTGGTGGAGGACCGGTTCGTCGCGGGCGAGGCGTCCGCTGTTGTCGGCCGGCTCACCCGGGGCACTTCAGTGCCACAGTTCAGCACTGCCAGGACAAGCGAGCGCGGAGTCGGGGGGCGTCCGACCTTGCTGTGCAACGCCGAGACCTATGCCCAGCTGGCCCTGCTGGTCCACGGGGGAGCGGCGGCGTTCACCGAGATCGGGACGGCCGAGTCACCCGGGACGACGCTGTTCACCGTACGGGGAGCCGTCGCCGGCCAGGTGGTGGTCGAGATGCCGTTGGGCACCCCGGTCGGGGCCGTCATCAGCGCGGCCGGTGGGGCGGTCGAGCCGATCGCCGCCGTGCTCACCGGGGGCTACCACGGGCGCTGGGTCGCGGCCGACCGCGTCTGGTGGCAGCCGGCGAGCATCAGCGGTCTGCGCGAGGTCGGCGGCTCGCTCGGCGCGGGGCTGATGCTGGCGTTGCCGGCCCGGGTCTGCCCGCTGGCCGAGAGCGCCATCGTCCTGCGCTACCTCGCCGACCAGAACGCCCGGCAGTGCGGCCCGTGCGTCAACGGTCTGCCGGCGATCGCCGCGGCCGCAGAGCATCTGGCCGTCGGCTGGGCAGGTGCCGATGACGTCCGCAACCTGCACCGCTGGGCCGGCCTGGTCGAGGGGCGCGGCGTGTGCCGGCACCCCGACGGGACGGTGGCCTTCCTGCGCTCGATGCTCGAGACGTTCGCCCACGACGTGGTCGTCCACGAAGCCGGCCACTGCGGCCGCCCGGCCCCGGGCATCCTGCCGGTCTGAGCACGTACGGGCTCGTCGCGCTGGTGCGGGAGCAGGGCGGCGAGGGTCGTCTCCTCCCCGGCGACCACGCCGGCGGGCCTACGTGATTCGCTAGCACCTGGGGCGGTAGGTCCTGAGGACCTCTGAGGCCTGGGGTCAGCGGCGAGGAGGACGGCAGGTGAGCATCCTGACCTCGGTGGTCGACGAGGTACTCAAGCTGCACGGCCTGGCGGCATACTCCCTGGTGGGCGGCCTGGCCTTCGCCGAGGCCGCCCTGTTCGTCGGGTTCGTCCTGCCCGGTGAGACAGCCGTGATCCTGGGCGGGGTGCTCGCCAACCAGCACCGGGTGTCCCTGCCGCTCATCGCCGTGGTCGCCGTCGTCG
>JAWWOM010000216.1:0-11305 GCA_033851655.1 Frankiales bacterium | reverse complement strand
CGCGACCAGGCCGATCGGCACGTTGACCAGGAAGATCGGCCGCCACTGGCTGCCGCCGATGTCCGCGGAGACCAGCAACCCGCCGAGGGCCTGGCCGGCCACGGCGGCGATGCCGGCCGTGGCGCCGTACCAACCGAGGGCCCGGGCCCGGGACATCGCGTCACCGGTCGCCTGGATCGTGGCGAGGGTCTGCGGGACGACCAGGGCCGCGGCCGCGCCCTGCAGGATCCGGGCGGCCACCAGCCAGCCGGCACTCGGCGCCACACCGCAGAGCAGCGACGTCACGGTGAACGCCGCGATGCCGGCGATGAACACCCGGCGCCTGCCGACGGCGTCACCGATGCGGCCGCCCATCACCAGGAACACGGCGTAGGTGGTGGCGTAGCCCGACACGACGAGCTCGAGCGTCGCTGACGACGCCTTGAGGTCGCCGGCCATGGTGGGCAGGGCCACATTGACGATGAAGAAGTCGACGATCGGCAACAGCACGCCGAGCAGGACGGTCAGCAGGGCCATCGGCGAGAGCGGAGGTGGCGCAGCAGCTGTCGGCGGCCGGCCGGTGGTGGCGACAGCTGCGGCGGGCTGGGCAGAGGGGGTCTCAGTGGTCATGGGTCTCACCTTCGGGCCTCGTCCAGCCAGGTGCCAGGAGCGCAGTTATCCGGGTATCGACAGCACCTGGCACCCCGCTGGCAACTCGGGCATCCTGAGCGGGTGACGACACTCGACGCACGCTACGAGCCGGCTCCGACAGTTCCCGATCGCCCGACAGGGCACCCGAACAGCCACCCGGCGGAGCAGGCCGGCCTGCTGGTGGCCGTGCTCGCCGCCTCCCGCCGGCGCGAGCTGGCCGGCTTCCTGCGCAACCGGCGCGAGCGGATCGCGCCCGAGCAGGTCGGCCTGCCGGCGGGAGGGCGCAGGCGCACGCCGGGCCTGCGCCGCGAGGAGGTGGCCCTGCTCTCCGGGCTGGGCGTCACCTGGTACACCTGGCTCGAGCAGGGACGCGACATCCGGGTCTCGCCGCAGGTGCTGGAGGCGGTGTCGCGCACCCTGCAGCTCGACCGTCACGAGCGGGCCCACCTGTTCACCCTCGCCGACCTGCCGCTCGGGATCGACCCGACCGAGTGCTACGCCGTCTCGCCGGCCGTCCGCGCGCTGCTCGACAAGCTGGACCCGTTCCCCGCCTGCGTGCTGAACGCGCGCTACGACGTGCTGGCCCACAACCGCGGTTACACCGCGACCTCCGGCGACCTGGACTCGGTGCCCGTAGCAGAGCGCAACGGCCTGTGGCTCGCCTTCGCCAGCCCCGGCCGGCGGGCGCTCGTGGTGGACTGGGACGAGGCCGTACGACGCATGGTCGGCCTGTTCCGCAGCGCGATGGCCGACCACGTCGGGGAGCCGGCGTGGAAGCACCTCGTGCAGCGCCTCCAGGAGGTCTCCCCCGACTTCCGCGAGCTGTGGAACCGGCACGACGTCGAGGGGCCCGAGAACCTCACCAAGCGGTTGCTGCACCCGCAGGCCGGTCTGCTGACGTTCACCTACAGCAGCCTGTGGCTGACCCCGAACCTGGGCGTCCGGCTGGTGGTCTACATCCCCGGTGACGCCCACACGATCGAGACCATGTCCCGGATCGAGGACCTGGTGCCGCCGCCGATCTGAGCCAGGAGACGGCGGCCGCGAGGACTCACGGTCAGCGGGACTACGCGGCCGGGAAGTGGTCGTGTCCGCTGGAACCGGCGTGCAGGTGACCGTCGACCGTCACGCCGCTGCCTTCGTGTACGCGGCCGACCACGACGGGGGCGTCCGCAGCATCCAGCTCGAGCAGGGCCTCCTCGGGCAACGTGGCCAGCAGCGGGTGGTCGTCGCCACCACTGAGCAGGTCCTCGTCGGTGATCCCCGGACCGGCCAGGGCGCGCAGCGCGTCGAGCCGGAAGTCGATCGCGACGCCACTCGCGGTGGCCAGGTGCCCGGCGTCCTGGACCAGACCGTCACTGACGTCGAGCATCGCGGTTGCCCCTAGCGCGGCGAGCCGCGGTCCCCAGCCGTACGGCGGGCTCGGCCGGCGGTGCGCGGCAACCAGCGGGCCGTCGTTCACGCCCTCGCCCAACAGCCGCAGGCCGGCAGCGGCCCAGCCGAGCCGGCCCGCCATCACCACCACGTCGCCGGGGAGGGCGCCGGAGCGCAGCACCGGGCTGCGGCCGTCCAGACGGCCGAGGGCGGTCACCGAGATCACCAGGGTGTCCGAACGGGCCATGTCGCCGCCGACGACCACGGCACCACCCGCCGCCGCCTCGGCGGCCAGCCCCCTGGCCAGCTCGAGGGTCCACGCGACCGGCAGGTCGGACGGGGCCGCCAGCCCGATCGTCAGCGCGGTCGGGTGAGCCCCCATGGCCGCGATGTCCGCCAGGTTGGCAGCCGCCGCCCGCACACCCACGTCGAAGCCGCTGGACCAGTCCCGCCGGAAGTGCCGCCCCTCGACGAGCACGTCGGTGCTCACGACCACCCTGCCGTCGGGGGCGCTGACCACAGCGGCGTCGTCGCCCGGACCGACGAGCACGCCGTGGTCGGGATCGGGCGCGACGCCGGTGTCGGTCAGCGCGAGGAGCACCCGGTCGATCAGGCCGAACTCGCCGACGTCGGCCAGGCGGGCACCATCGGCGGCCGTCCCGACACCCACGCTCACATCCATACGAGGTAGCCTGCCATGCCGACGTCGATCAACGGTGGCGGACGCTTGAGTTCTCGGGAGGAACGCCACGTGGTGGTCCAGGCCTACATCCTCATCCAGACCGAGGTCGGCAGAGCCGCATCGGTGGCCGAGCAGATCGCCGGCATCCACGGCGTGACGCTCGCTGAGGACGTGACCGGTCCCTACGACGTCATCGTCCGCGCCGAGGCACCCAACGTGGACGATCTGGGCCGGCTGGTGCTCTCGCAGGTGCAGGGCGTTCCCGGCATCACCCGGACGTTGACCTGCCCGGTCGTCCACCTCTGACCCGGGGCCCCGGCTTGCCGTCGATCCTCCGGCGGACAGCCCTGCTCCTGGCGGGCGCAGTCCTGGTCGGCTGCGGGGGCAGGAGCGCGGCCGTCCCCGTCACCGTCCCCAACGCCCCGCCGGCGAACGACTGCGCCAAGCTCGCCGCAGCGCTCCCGCGCACCCTTGACGGGCGGGCCCGCCGGGCGACCAGGCCGGCGTCGGAACTGGTCGCCGCCTGGGGGTCCCCCGCGATCGTGCTGCGCTGTGGTGTGCCCGCCGCGCGCACCAGTGCCGGCGACCACATCGATGCCGACGGCGTCAGCTGGCTGACGCCGGGCGCGGTCAAGGGGATGGTGGTCTGGACCACCAGCGGCCGTACGACCAGCATCGAGCTGTCCGTGCCCGAATCGGTCAACGACCAGGAGAACCTGCTCGGCGACCTCGCCCCCGCGGTGAGCGGGTCGCTCAGCCGAGCCCCTGCACCAGCATCTGCCACGGCGACTCCCGGTTCGGCAACGCCGTCAGGCTAGAGCCGACACGCACACCGGGCCGGTCCTGGCCGGCATCGAGGTCCAGCGACAGGCCTGCCAGGCGCCGTACGGATGCCAGGTCGGTGAAGTCGGCGACCCACTGGCTGACGTGCGGGCGCAGGTGGTCGTTGGGGTTGACCGGGACGAACCGCACCCCCGTGGCGACTGCGGCAGCCTGGTCCGAAGGGGCGTCACCGAAGAACACCACCGGGCCCTCGACCGCAGCGGCGATCCGGCGCAGCGTCTCTGCTTTGCCTGCAGAACTGGCGAACAGCGCCTCGAACGCGCCGTCGATGCCGTGGCGGAGCAGCTGATCGGTCACCTCGTCCTCTGGAGCGGCACTCAGGACGAACCGCCGCGCTGGCACCGTCTGGAGGAACTGCAGGACGCCGGGCAGCAACGGCACTGCGGGCAACCGCTGCTCCAGCAGCTCGCCGTAACGCTCGTTGACCCGGCTGACGCTGGCATTGTCGCCGCGCATCACCAGGTGCCGGTGGACGAACTCGAACTTCTGCCGGCGCGGAACCCCTCGCTGGCGGGCGTTGTAGACCCGGATGGTCTGCAGCTCCTCGTCGGTGAGCCGCCAGACATCTCGGCAGGCCTCCGCGAAGGACGACAGCTTGACGGGCTCGCTGTCGACGAGGACACCGTCCAACGTGAACACGAGGGCGGGCAGCACTGCAGTTCACACTCCCTGACGAGTCCCCGACGGACGGTCCTGAGCGTCGAACACTACAGACACCCGTGTCGACGTCAGGCCCGACGCGCCCGTGATCGTCTCGCCGTCGTACGAAGATCGGGTTACCGACCGGTTATGCCAACGCTGCCTTGATCGCACGCGCCCGGTCCGCGTACTGCTGGGCGACCGGGCCGCGCAGTGCGCCCTCCATGAAGCGCAGGCCGCCCTTGATCGAGACCTCGCCGGACACGGTCATCCTGGTGCCGTCTCCGTCGGGAGCGAACCGGAAGTCCAGCGTCATGTCGGCCTGGGTGCCGGTCGAGCTGAGCACCAGACGGGATGGCCGCTCGAACACCGTGATCTCGGTGTCGATGCGGCCGAGCCGGTTGAACTCACCGGTCATCCGGGTGCCGACCCGGGGCGGCCCCTCGGTCAGCTGGACCAGGTTGGTCACGTCCTTGTTCCACGTCGCCTGGTTGGAGACGTCGGCGACGAAGTCGAAGACCCGCTCGGGGGACGCGGCGAGGGTCTCGACGCTGGCGGCCTCGATCACACAAGACTCCTTGTTCTGCAGGGGTTATTGGACATGGTGGACATCAACGGAGTCCTCGCCTGCGATTGAGGGCCGAGGTCAGCAGCCGGTCGACCAGCGTCGGGTAGTCGACCCCGCTCGCCGCCCACATGCGGGGGAACATCGACGCCGGCGTGAACCCCGGCATGGTGTTGACCTCGTTGACCACCAGGCCATCGGGGCCGAGAAAGAAGTCGACCCGTGCCAGGCCTTCGCAGCCCAGGGCATCGAAAGCTGCACAAGCCATGTCCTGCACGGCCTTGGTCTCCGCGGCGGTGAGCACCGCGGGGATGTCGAAACCGGTGCCCTCGTCGAGATACTTGGCCTCGAAGTCGTAGAACGCGTGATCGGGGTGGAGGTGGATCTCCGACGGCAGGCTGGCCTGCGGACCGTCCGGCCCCTCGAGCACTCCGCACTCGATCTCGCGCCCGGCCAGCATCGTCTCGACGACAACCTTGGGGTCATAACGCCGGGCCAGCTCCACCGCCTCCTGCAGGTCCGCGGCGTCGGTCACCTTGGAGATGCCGATGCTCGACCCGCCTCTCGCCGGCTTGACGAAGACCGGCAGGGACAGCCGTTCGCCGAGCCGCCGGAGCACCGCCCGCGGATCCTGTTCCCACTGCCGGGGAGTCACGACCTCGTACGGGCCGACCGGCAGCCTGTGGCCGGCGAGGACCAGCTTCATGTGCTGCTTGTCCATCGCGGCGGCACTGGCGAAGACCCCGGAGCCGACGTAGGGCAGACCGGCCAGCTCGAGCAGCCCCTGCAGCGTGCCGTCCTCGCCGTAGGGCCCGTGCAGCAAGGGAAAGACGACGTCGACAGCCGGGATCCCCGGACCACCGCCGGGTGACACCAGACCGGTGACCGTGGGGTCGCCGGCGAGCACGAGCTGCGAGAGATCCCCGGCCACGACGGGGAGCGAACCAGACGTGAGTGCCGCCGGCTGGTCGGCTGCCAGCACCCAACGGCCGTCCTGGGTGATGCCGATGGCGACGACGTCGTAGCGGTCCCGGTCGACCGCGGCCAGGACACTGGCCGCCGAGACGCAGGACACCGAGTGCTCGGTGCTGCGCCCGCCGAAGACCAGCCCGACCCGTACCTTGGCTGTGCCCGACTCGCCTGGCCTGCCTGCCCCTGCACTGCTTGCGGTCACCTGCAAGACCCTACCGGTCGCCCTGTCCGTGTCGTTCGCTCTTGGCCTCCCGTGACATCAGCCGGCGGACCATCTCGCTGGGAGCCATGCCCTCGTGCACCACCGCCACGACGTGTTCGGTGATCGGCATCTCGACCCCGTGCTTGTCGGCAAGGTCGAGGATCGACCGCGAGGAGGTCACACCCTCGGCCACCATGTGCAGCGCGGCCTCGATCTCGGTGAGCACGCCGCCACGGCCGAGCTGCTCACCGACGGTGCGGTTGCGGCTGTACGGCGAGGAGCAGGTGGCGACCAGGTCACCCAGGCCGGCCAGGCCGGAGAACGTCGTGGCATCGGCACCCAGAACAGCTCCCAGCCGGGCGATCTCGGCCAGACCGCGGGTGATCAGCGAGGCCGCGGCGTTGTCGCCGAGGCCCATGCCGTCGGCCATACCGACGGCGATCGCGATGACGTTCTTGACTGCGCCACCGAGCTCGCAGCCGATGACGTCGGTCTGCGTGTAGGGCCGGAAGTACGAGGTCGTGCACGCCGCCTGCAGCTCGCGCGCGTTGTCCTCGTCGACGCAGGCGACAACGCTGGCCGCAGGCTGGCGGCGGGCGATCTCGCGGGAGAGGTTAGGCCCGGAGACGACCAGGATCCGCTCGTCGGAGACGCCGGTCACCTCGGCGATCACCTGGCTCATCCGCAGCGTCGAGCCGAGCTCGACCCCCTTCATCAGGCTCACCAGCAAGGCATCGGCGGGGATGAGCTCCCGCCAGCCCATCAGGTTGGGCCTCAGCACCTGGGAAGGCACGGCAATGACGACGAACCTCGCGCCGGCCAGTGCCTCGGCGGCGTCGGCCGTCGCCCGCAACGTCGGCGGCAGCTCCACGTCGGGCAGGTAGTCGGGGTTGCTGCCGGTGGCGGCAATCGCCTTGGCCAGCTCGGGTCTGCGCGCCCACAGCGTGGTGTCCATGCCGGCGTCGGAGAGCATCGCCGCGAAGGCAGTCCCCCAGGACCCGGCACCGAGTACGGCTGCCCGCGTCACGGAGCCTCTGCCGGGAGGGCGGCAGGGATCGGCTTGCCGCGCAGCTCGGCAACCTGGGTCGTGGTGGCCGGCGTCACGCGAGCAGTCGCGCCGTACAGCACCTCCATCGAGTTCCCTTCGTCGCCACCGGTGTCGAGGTCCACGGCGGGTCCGACCAGAACTGAGATCGTATGCCGGGACCGCCCGTCGACCAGTTGCAGGGGGCGGTCGCGTCCCAGAATCCGGTGCGACACCGCCCCGCCACGGCCGCAGTCGCCTGCCGCCCATCGCCACACACCTGGCAGGATGGGCTTCGAGATGACTGCCGACGCGCGACAGCCGCCCGACGTGCGGTGGGCCCTGCTGCTGCCCATCAAGCCGCCGGCGGCGGCAAAGTCCCGGCTGGCTCTGGCTTCTGCCGATGACCGGGCCGCCCTGGTGATGGCGATGGCGATGGACGTGGCGACCGTGGCCCTGGCCTGCCCGCTTGTCGAGCTGGTTCTCGTGGTCGGCGACTCCCCCGAGGGTCTGGAACCGTTGCAGCGCCTGGGCGCGGCTGTCGTCGTCGACCCCGCCGGACGGGGCCTCAACGCGTCCCTGCGGTACGCCGCCGGGCTGGCTGCGGCGCGGGACAGCTCGTACGGGATCGCCTCACTCGTAGCCGATGTCGCGGCCGTCACGGTCGACCAGCTGACCAGGGCGCTGGAGGCTGCTGCGACGGCAGGGACCGCGTTCGTGCCCGACGCCGCCGGACGGGGAACCACGTTCGTGGGCGCCCGGCAGTGGGGGTCGTTCCTGCCGGAGTACGGGAGACACTCGCGGCGTCGGCACCGCGAAGCCGGGTTCGTCGAGCTCGACCTCGACGACGTGCCGGGGCTGCGGCTCGACGTCGACACCCTGGCCGACCTCACCGCGTTGCAGTCGCTCGGTCCGGGACCGAGGACGCTCACGCTGCTCGAGCGACTCGCCGGGCAGATACAGTGACCGACGTGCAGGCGACGGTGGCGAGCTGGTCCGGGACGACGCGTGGCGGCAGCGTGCTGCTCGACGACGGGGCAACGCTGGACTTCGATCATGCCGTGTTCGACGCCTCCGGCCTGCGCCTGCTGAGGTTCGGCCAGCGGGTGCGGATCAGGGTGGCCGAGGTGGACGGCAGGACCCGGGTCACGGCGCTCACCATCGCCACCCTCCCCTGGCCGGACGCACAGCACTAGTCTGCCTGCACAGCAACGAGACGAGCCGGCCACCCGAGGAACAGGTGGCCGGCTCGCTACGTGCTGAGACAGTGCTTGTGGGCGACTGCTCAGGCCTTCTTGGCAGCAGTCTTGCGCGCCGGCGCCTTTGCCGGAGCCTTCTTGACCGCTGCCTTCTTGGCAGGGGCCTTGGCCGGAGCCTTGACCGCTGCCTTCTTGACTGCCGGAGCCTTCTTGACGGCTGCCTTCTTTGCCGCAGGAGCCTTGGTCGCCAGCTTCTTCGCCGCCGACGTCTTGGCCGGAGCCGACGAGGCGGAGGAAGCGAGCTTCTTCGCTGCGGCGGTCTTGCTGGCCGGAGCCTTGACTGCTGCCTTCTTGACTGCCGGAGCCTTGGTCGCCACCTTCTTGGCGGGGGCCTTGGCCACGCGCTTGGCCGGTGACTTGGTCGCCAGCGACCGAGTTGCCCTGGCCGGAGCGGCCTTGGTCGCGGCGGTCTTGGCGGCACCCGCCTTGACCGCGGTTGCCTTGGCCGGAGCCTTGGCGACGCGCTTGGCCGGGGCGGCCTTGGTCACAACCGCCTTGGCCGGAGACTTCGCGGGCGGCGCAAGCTTCTTGGCACCGCTCACGACCTCCTTGAATCCCGCACCGGGGCGGAACTTCGGCACTGCTGTCTTCTTGATCCTCACCGGTGCACCGGTGGCGGGGTTGCGCGCCATCCGTGCGTTCCGGACCTGCTTCTCGAAGACGCCGAAGCCGGCGATGGCGACCTTCTCGCCCTTGGCCACGGCGCGGGTGATGGTGTCGACGACCGCCTCTACTGCTGCTCCGGCGGCCTTCTTGTCACCGAGACGCTCGGTGATGGCGTCGATCAGCTCGGACTTATTCACTGCCCATCCTCCGTCGACCGCGTCGAGGCACGATGCATCGACATGATCCGTCACGCTAAGCGCAGAACGGCAAGAGAACAATGACCGCCACGTGTTTTTTCCTTGTGTCGCGGCGTTTTTGGCCCGCCAGACGCAGTTTCGGCGTTCCAAACCCGCTCTGAGTGCCTGTCTGGCAAGGATTTGGGCGTGTCGTGACCCGCGATTCTGCCCGCTCGAGAGGTCCTGGGGACCAACTTCGGCTTGCCCGACAGTGGATTTTCGGCCCCGCCCGCGCTAGCGCCGCCGAGCCGTGACCTCGAGCCGGACGTAGTCGATGACCCCGTCGGGCAGTCGCTCCGCCACCTGGGCGGCCAGTTCTGCCCGCTCCTCAGGTGTTTTGGCGGCACTGTGCCGCCCCAGCACGACCGTCTCGAGGTAGCCGAGCAGCTCCTCATGGCGGTTGAACCGGGCCGGGGCCGGCCGCAGAACCGCAGTCACGTCGGTGAACCCGGCGTTCTCGAGCTGCTGGCGGGTGACCTCGGGCGTGCTGAAGTTCCAGCTCTCGTCGTCGGAGAGGCCCAGGTCGGTCAGTGCGGCGGAGACCGCGGCGATGTTGCCGGCGCCGCCCCACTCGCCAGAGAACCGAGCGTTGACCGTCAGACTGGCAGCCAGCCAGGCAAAGACCCGGTCATGATCGGGGAGCCAGTGCAGGCCGGCGACGGACATGGCGGCGTCGCAGGGAACTGCCAGTGGCTCGGCGTCACGCAGGTCGAGGCGGAGCAGCTCGACCCGGTCGTCGTACGCCGCGAGTCGCTCGCTCGAGGCTCCGAGCATCGCCAGCGACGCGTCCACCCCGACGACGGTGAGACCCGGGTGGGTCTCCAGCAACAGCAAGGCATCCCGGCCGGTGCCGCAGCACATGTCGAGGACGCGCAGCGCGCCGGTCAGCGGGAGCCGTCGGACGACGCCCTCACCCCATGCCAGGTGGGGCAGCGGCAAGGCGTCGTAGCGGTGGGCGTCCCAGTCGTTCGTAGGGCTCATCCGACGAGGGTACGCGGCTTCCAGCTCGGCCGACGATCCTCGAACTCGGTGACCTCACCGGCATGGCGCAGGGTCAGCCCGATGTCGTCGAGGCCCTCCATCAGCCGCCACCTGGTGTAGTCGTCGATGTCGAACGGGACGGCGATCTGCCCCGCCCGTACCTCACGCAGCTCGAGGTCGACGGTGACCTCGAGCGCCGGATCGGCCTCCACAGCAGCCATCAGGGACTCGACGGTCGCCTCCGGCAGCTGCACCGGCAGCAGGCCGCCCTTGAGCGCGTTGCCCCGGAAGATGTCAGCGAACCGGGACGAGATGACGGTACGGAAGCCGTAGTTCTGCAGTGCCCACACGGCATGTTCACGGCTGGAACCGGTGCCGAAGTCGGGACCGGCGAGCAGCACGGTGCCGCCGGCGTACCGCGGCTGGTTGAGCACGAA
This sequence comes from Frankiales bacterium, assembly GCA_033851655.1. Lineage (GTDB taxonomy): Bacteria > Actinomycetota > Actinomycetes > JAWWOL01 > JAWWOL01 > JAWWOL01. The sequence goes on along the minus strand of JAWWOM010000216.1, from coordinate 855 downwards.
CTCGGGATCGCTGCGCCACGCGGCGAACAGCCCGTCCTCGAAGCCGCTCCGGGTGACCCGCTTGAGGTAGGACGCCGGGATGATCTGGTCGGTGTCGACGTTGCTGCGCCGCAGCGGAACGGCGCGACCGGTGTGGGCGGTGAACTTCTCCATGGTCGTGCCCTTCAGCTCAGGTCGGACGGGGCGGTCAGCTTGCCGGTGACGGCGGTCGCGGCGGCGACACCTGGGGAGACCAGGTGCGTGCGGCCACCGGGGCCCTGGCGTCCCTCGAAGTTGCGGTTGGAGGTGGAGGCGCTGCGCTCGCCCGGGGACAGCGTGTCGGGGTTCATCCCCAGGCACATCGAGCAGCCCGCCTGTCGCCACTCGGCGCCCGCCGCCGTGAAGACCTTGTCCAGGCCCTCAGCCTCGGCCTGCAGCCGAACCATCACCGACCCGGGAACGACGAGAACCCGTACGTTGTCGGCAATCTTGCGGTCGCGCCAGACGTCGGCGACGACCCGGAGGTCCTCGATGCGCCCATTGGTGCAGGACCCGATGAACACGGTGTCCACCGCGATGTCGGTCATCGGAGTGCCGGCCGTGAGGTCCATGTAGGTCAGCGCCCGCTCAGCTGCCGTCCGCTCGGACGGGTCGGCGAAGTCGGTCGGGAACGGCACCGTCGAGGAGAGCGGAACGCCCTGCCCGGGGTTGGTCCCCCAGGTGACGAACGGCGCCAGCTCGGTCGCATCGATCACGACCTCCTTGTCGAAGACGGCGTTGTTGTCGGTCTCCAACGTCCGCCAGTAGGCGACGGCCGCGTCCCAGTCCCCACCGGCCGGCGCGTGCGGCCGGCCCTGCAGGTAGTCGAACGTGGTC
>JAWWOM010000243.1:0-3183 GCA_033851655.1 Frankiales bacterium | reverse complement strand
GTCGCCGCCAGCAGCTGGGTGGCCCCGTAGTACGAGGCGCCGTACATGCCGATCCGGCCGTTGCTGTAGGGCTGCCCGGCCAGCCACTGCACCGTGTCGTAGCCGTCGTCGGCTTCGCTGCGGAACGGGTCGAACCGACCCTGTGAGCCGAACCGGCCCCGGGTGTCGGAGATGACGACGACGAATCCGTCGGCGACGGCGCGCAGTGGCTCGATGCCGGCGTTGACGATCACGGCGAACGAGTCAGCCCGGTTGTACGGCGTGCGCTGCAGCAGCACCGGGTAGCGACCCCCGGCCGCAGGACGCCAGACGTCCGCCTGCATGCTGACCCCGTCCCGCATGGGGATCCAGACGTCGCGCTCGACGATGACCCCGGTCATGCGCCGCGCACCGCCGCGGGCGCCGCGGTTGCCTGGTCGGCCCCGGCCGCCTCGGACGGTGCGGTTCCCCCGGCGTCGGGCCGGTCGGCCTGTGCCCGTCTTGCCGGCGCCTTGGCAGCAATCGTGTAGACCGCAGACGCGGCGATCAGCACTGCGCCCTGGACCACGTACTGATAGTTGGAGCCGAGGTTCAGCATGTTGAACCCGTTCGACAACGTGAACAGGACGATCGTGCCGAGGACCGACTTGGCGACGTGGCCGGCACCACCGAACAGGGAGGTGCCGCCAAGGATGGCAGCCGCAATGACCGTGAGCTCGGTACCGGTGAGCCCGTTCGGGTCGACCGAGTTGAACCGTCCCGCGTACAGCAGACCCACCCCGGCCGAGGCCAGCCCGGTCAGCACGAAGGGCGTCATCTTGTAGAGGTTGACGTTGATGCCGGAAAGCCGCGCCGCCTCGGCATTGCTGCCGACCGCGTACAGGTTGCGACCTGGCACCAGGAAGCGCAGCACCGCCGAGACGCCGATCGTCACCCAGATCATCAACCAGACCGGAAGGGGTTGGGTCAGCAGTGCCGGCGCGATCACGGCGACCACTATCAGCAACACGGCACAGGCGATGAACGCGAGGAAGAAGCCGTCCAACGGGGGAGCGTTCTCCTCGTTCAGGCGGCGCACCCGGATCCCGGCGAGCACCAGCAGGAGCACACCGACCAACACCGCCACCACCGGGGGAACCCTGTAGACCGTGCTGTCCAGCGCAACCAGGGCCCGGGAGCTGGCGGTCACGCTCTCGCCGCCGAGGGAGATCAGCACAATTCCGCGCACGGCGGTCATGCTGCCCAGGGTGACGATGAACGCGTTGACGCCGATCTTCTGGACCAGCACCGCGTTGACAGAGCCGACGGCGACCCCGACAGCCAGGGCAAGGATGACCGCTGGCACGGTCCCGATGCTGTCGATCGTCTTCAGGGCCAGGGCTGCCGCGAGAGCCGCCACCGAGGCAACCGACAGGTCGAAGTTGCCCGAGATCAGCACCACGGTCATGAACACCGCCAGGATGGCGTCGGGCGCCGACTGGCTGAGGACGTTCGACACGTTCACGCTCGACAGGTACGCCGGCAGGTGCTTGGCCGACGTGGCGATCACCAGCACCAGAACCAGCAGAGCGAGCGCGTACACCACTCCTGCCCGCTGCGGTCGCAGTCCGGCCAGTGCCGGACGGATCCGGGCCAGCGGACTCATCCCGTAGCCGCCGAGTGGTTTCGACCCGGGCTTCGACGTGGCCGCTGTCATGACAGCCCCCCGGCCGCGGCCGTCAGCTCGGCCACGGACACCTCGTTGCTCGCGTAGCCGCCCGTGACCGCACCGCGGTTCAGGACCACCACCCGGTCAGCCACGCTGAGCAGCTCCTCGAATTCCGAGAGCACCACCAGAATCCCCATTCCCCGAGCGGCAAGCGCGCGGATCAGCATGATCAGATCTGCTTTGCCCCCGACGTCGACCCCCGCGGTCGGCTCGTCCAGCAACAGCACCGCATGCCTCTTGTAGATCCACTTCGCGAACACCACCTTCTGGGCGTTGCCGCCCGACAGGTCGCGAACGGGGGTGTCGATCGAGGGCGCGACCACACCGAGCTCAGCGCAGGCCTGCGCCGCGCGGGCGCGTTCGCGGGACGGGGTGAGCCGCCGAAAGCGACCGGACAGGTTGCCCAGGTCGGCGAGCGACACGTTGCGCCAGATCTCCCAGTCGCCGATGAGTCCTTGCCCCAGCCGGTCCTCAGGGACAAAGGCAAGCCCCTGCCTCACGGCCGCGGCAGGGCCTCCGAAGAGCTGACGCCCCTCGAGCGCGACCTCGCCGGCGACCCGGCGGTCAGCCCCGAAGATCGCCCGGAGCAGCTCGGTGCGGCCGGAGCCCAGCAGCCCTGCGAGGCCGACGATTTCGCCGCGCCGGACGGTCAGGTCGACGGCTTCGGTCATGGCGGCCGAACGCAGGCCGCGGACCTCGAGCACCGCCTCTCCGGGCGGAAGCGGCACGTGGGTGTTCTCGACCGCGCGCAGCCGGTTGCCGACGATGCCGTCCACCATGCGCTCCTCGGTGACCTCGTCGGCGCCGAAGGAGTCGACCAGCGCACCGTCACGAAGCACGCTGACCACGTCGGCGATCTCCATGACCTCGTTGAGGAAATGCGAGACGAAGACCACGGCGACCCCGGTGCCGGCAAGCCGTCGAGCCGCGCCGAGCACGGCTGCGCGCTCGGCCGGGGTGATCGAGGCGGTCGGTTCGTCCAGCAGGATCAGCTGCGGCCGCCGGGCCAGAGCCCGCAGGATCGACACCATCTGTCGGTCCCCGATCGAAAGTCCGGCCACGACCTCGTTCGGGTCGATCCAGAAGTCGACACTGGCACACAGCTCTGCGAACTCGGCCTGCCGGCGCCGGGGGGTCCAGACTGTGCCGGCACCCGCGCCGAGATAGACGTTCTCCAGCACGGTCAGTGCCGGCGACACCGGGCTCTGCTGGTGGACGACGGCCACGCCCGCCGCCTGCGCGTCCGCCGGGCGCCGCCAGTCAACCGGTTCGCCGTGCCAGCGCAGAGTGCCAGCGGTCGGTCGCTCCGCGGCCGCGATGATCTTGATGAGGGTGGACTTGCCCGCGCCGTTCGCGCCGACCAGGCCGTGTACCTGCCCGGGACGCAGGTGCAGCGAGACGCCCTTGAGCGCCCGGGTGCCTCCCGGATAGATCTTGCTGACGTCGTCGATCTCCAGAGCCGCCGGTGCGGACGAGCGGGATCCGCTCGTCCGCAC
>JAWWOM010000238.1:0-2528 GCA_033851655.1 Frankiales bacterium | reverse complement strand
GACCGTCGGTCACCCGCAGCGTGATCAGCTCTCTCAGCGGCAGGCCCGGCCCCGGCACCGGAGCCGGTCCCGCGGCGCCCGTACCGGCACCCAGCGGCAGCACGTCGCCGTCCCGCAGGACCTGGCCGCCCAGGCCGCTGAGGGTGTCGGTCGAGCGGCTGCCCAGCACCGGTTCGGTGACGACGCCGCCGGAGACCGCCACCCAGCACCGCAGCCCCTCCGGCAGCCGGCCCACGGCGTACGGGACCCCCGCCGAGATCCGCTCGGGCCCGCGCGACCAGCCGGCTCCCACCACGGCGACCGAGCAGTCGGCGTCCGCCTGCAGGGTCGGGCCACGCAGGACGCACTCCAGCCCGGCGGCGCCATCGGCGTTGCCGACGGCCCGGTTCGCGGAGACCAGCGCCGCCGGGTCCAGCGCTCCGGCCAGGGGCACCCCCGACCGCGCCCAGCCCCGGCGACCCAGGTCCTGCACTGTCGTGTGCACACCGGCGGAGAGCAGGGTCAGCGCGGTCAACGGGCCACGAACCGTACGGTGTCGCCTGCCTGCAACAGCGAGGCCGGCTCGCGGGCCGGGTCGAACAAGGCCGTGGACGTACGGCCGATCAGCCGCCAGCCCCCGGGCGTCGACGTCGGATAGACACCGGTCTGGTCACCGCCGATGCCGACCGAGCCCGGCGGGACCGCAGTCCGCGGCGAGTCCAGCCGTGGCACGCGGAGCACCGGGTCCAGGCCGAGCAGGTAGGGGAAGCCGGGGGAGAAGCCGACGAACGCGACCGTGTAGTCGACGGCCGTGTGCCGCCGCACCACCTCCGCGGCGGCCAGCCCGGTGAGCGCGCAGACGTCGGCGAGGTCCTGGCCGTCGTACACCACGTCGATCAGCACCGCCGCGCCGTGGATCACCGGCACATCGGGCAGCTGCCACGACGGCAGCTCGCCGGCCAGGGCGTCCAGGTCGGGACCGCAACCAGGCCGGCCGACGACGAGCACGCTGTCGTAGGCCGGCACCGTCTCCGCGACCCATGGCAGGGCGGCAGCAGTGAGGGCCGCGTCCAGCCGCCGTACGGTCGCCAGGTCGTCGCAGCAGACCAGCAGGGCGGCCTCGCCCATCGGCAGGCAGCGCACGGTCATCCGGCGAAGGGGAGCAGCTCGACGCCGGCCCCGGCCAGCCCGGCCCGCACGGCGGCTGCCAGCGCCGCCGCTCCCGGGGTGTCGCTGTGCAGGCAGATGCTGTCGGCGCGGAGCTGTACCGTCTCGCCGGTGACGGCGAGGACGCCGTCACCGCTGACCATCCGCAGCACCCGCTGGACCACCGCTGTCACGTCGCTGATCACCGCTCCAGGCTCGCCGCGGGGCACGAGCGCGCCCCCGGCCGTGTAGGCGCGGTCCGCGAACGCCTCCGAGAACACGGTCAGCCCTGCCGCTGCCGCGAGCGAGCCGGCGACCGAGCCGGGCAGCGTCAGCAGCGGCAGGCCGTACGCGCCCAGGGCGTGGACCACTGCGCCGGCCTGCACCGGGTCCACCGTGATCCGGTGGTAGAGCGCGCCGTGTGGCTTGACGTACGAGACCCGGGTGCCGTTGGCCCTGGCCAGCGCGTCGAGGGCGCCGATCTGGTACAGCACGTCGGCCTCGAGCTCCTCGGCTGGGACCTCGACCGGACGCCGGCCGAAACCCCGGAGGTCCGCGTACGAGACCTGCGCGCCGACCGCGACACCACGGGCGGCGGCGCTACGGACGACGGAGGACATGATCTGCGGGTCGCCGGCGTGGAACCCACACGCGACGTTGGCGCTGGTGACCAGGCCCAGCAACGCTGCATCATCCTCGGCAGCGCCGAGCCGCCACACACCGAAGCCCTCACCGAGGTCGCAGTTCAGGTCGATTCTGGTGGCCGGCACCGTCCCATCCTCCTCAGTCCGGCTCGACACCGAAGCAGTTGTACGCGGAGAGCCTGGCCCGGCGCACGGCGCGCTCCAGCGAGGCCAGCGCCGCGCGCCGGCCGTTGACCTCGGCGGCGGTCAGGGAGCCGCCAGGGTCATCGGCGGTGGCCAGCTCGACGACGCGACCGAGCTGTGCGGCCCGGGACAGCAGCAGCCGGGCCCGGGCCGGGTAGCCCGGGGGCAGCCACGAGCCCTCGTCCCTGCCCGACCGCGACGTGCGCCGCAGGTCGGTCAGCGCCTCCGTCAGCTCCGGCCGCCACCGGGCGACGTCCAGGCTGAGCAGAGACTCGGTGCTCTCCCGCAACGCCTCCGTCAGGTCCTGGTCCGCCTCGCGCAGCGGAAGGTAGCTGTCGAGCCCCAACGGCTCGGCGGCCAGCGCCGTCCAGGCCACCGTGACGGTACGGCCCTCGGACTCGTTGCCGTGGTCCTCGCGCCGCGGGACCAGGGCCAGCCCAGCGGCGTCCGGTCCGGCGACCGCCACGGCGGCGGTCCCGACGTCGAGAGCGGCCCGGCGCAGCCGGTCCGGCCCCGGCAGGCCGACCAGGTCGCCCGGCACCGGCAGCGCCAGCCGTACGGCCAGCACGCCGTTGG
>JAWWOM010000192.1:0-2829 GCA_033851655.1 Frankiales bacterium | reverse complement strand
GGCAACACCGCGTGGATGATCGCCGCCACCGCGCTGGTGCTACTCATGACCCCCGGCCTCGCCTTCTTCTACGGCGGCATGGTGCGGGGCAAGAACGTCCTCGCGATGCTCATGCAGAACTTCATCTGCATGGCAATCGTCTCCGTGCTGTGGGTGCTCTTCGCCTTCAGCCTCGCCTTCGGGCACGACGTCGGCGGCCACGGCCTGATCGGCGACATCACTGACTTCTGGGGGATGAAGGGCGGTACCACCTCCCTGTGGATAGGCGGTGTCCCGACAACGGTGATCGCCTCCTTCCAGCTCACGTTCGCCGTCATCACACCGGCACTGATCACCGGCGCGATCGCCGACCGGATGAAGTTCGGCTCGTTCTGCGTGTTCGTCGCCTTGTGGGTCGTCCTGATCTACTCCGTCGTGGCCCACTGGGTGTGGGGGGGTGGCTGGATCGGCGCCAAGCTGCACGCGATCGACTTCGCCGGCGGCACGGTCGTCCACATCAACGCCGGCATCGCCGGTCTCGCGCTCACCTGCCTCATGGGCAAGCGGGTCGGTTGGCCCAAGGAACAGATGAAGCCGCACAACGTGCCGTTCGTCCTGCTGGGCGCGGGCCTGCTGTGGTTCGGCTGGATCGGCTTCAACGCCGGCTCTGAGCTGGCAGCCGACACGGTCGCCGGCTACGCGATGCTCAACTCGATCGTCGCGACCGCCGCTGCCATGCTGGGCTGGCTCGTGGTCGAGAAGGTCCGCGACGGTCACGCCACGACCCTGGGCGCCGCCTCCGGCCTGGTCGCCGGTCTGGTCGCCATCACCCCGGCCTGCGGCTTCGTGAACGGCATCGGCGCCATCCTGCTCGGCGTCGTGGCCGGTGCCGTGTGCGCCAGCTGTGTCGGCCTGAAGTTCAAGTTCGGCTTCGACGACTCGCTCGACGTCGTGGCGGTCCACCTCGTCGGCGGCATCGTCGGCGCGCTGTCGCTCGGCTTCCTGGCCACCCACACGGTCAACCCCGCCGTGATCACCAAGGGCGGCGCGCTGGACGGGCTGTTCTACGGCGGCGACCTGACCCAGCTCGGCCGTCAGGCCGTTGCGGTCGTGGCGACGCTGGCCTACAGCGGCATCGGGACGCTGATCATCGGTTTCCTGATCAAGATCACCATCGGTTTGCGGGTCACCGAGGCTGAGGAGATCGAGGGTCTCGACACGGCTCTGCACGCGGAGACCGCGTACGAGATGGGCGCCGGCCTCGCCGGTTCGCTTCGCAGCACGGGTGCAGGCGTTGGAACCCAGCGGATGGTGGAGGCAGACGTATGAGGCTCGTCACGGCAGTCATCAAGCCCTTCCGGCTCGACGAGGTCAAGTCGGCGCTGGAGGCGTTCGGGGTCCACGGCATGACCGTGAGCGAGGTCAGCGGCTTCGGCCGGCAGCGTGGTCACACCGAGGTCTACCGCGGTGCTGAGTACGTCGTGGACTTCGTGCCCAAGCTCCGCGTCGAGGTCCTGGTCGAGGACGCGGACGCCGCCGATGTGGTGGACGTCCTCGTCAAGTCGGCGCAGACCGGCAAGATCGGCGACGGCAAGGTGTGGACCACCCCCGTCGACGACGTCGTACGGGTCCGTACCGGAGAGCGCGGCGCTGACGCGCTGTAGCACCGGCAGCTGATCGAAGCGGCCGGTCCGGCAGTCACCCAGGTGACCGCCGGACCGGCCGTTCACGTTCTGGAAACCTGGCCGATGCCCGGACGAATCCTGGGCCGGCAGGCACCGATTGGGGGGATGATCACGGCATGAGAATCGTGACCGCAGTCATCAAGCCGTTCAAGCTCGACGACGTCAAGAAGGCCCTCGAGGCCGTCGGTGTGGCCGGGCTCACCGTGTCCGAGGCGAGCGGCTACGGCCGCCAGCGAGGGCACACCGAGGTCTACCGCGGCGCCGAGTATGTGGTGGACTTCGTCCCCAAGCTGCGGCTCGAGGTGGTCTGCGACGACGAGGACGCGGCGGCCGTCGTGACCGCGATCACCGAGGCTGCCCGCACCGGCAAGATCGGCGACGGTAAGGTCTGGACCGTGGAGGTCGACAACCTCGTCCGCATCCGTACCGGCGAGAGGGGCTCCGACGCCGTCTGACCTGCGTCGAGCCCGCACCGAGCTGCTGGCGCGTGACGACATCCGTGGGGCAGCGCTCCGGTCACAGCTGACAGTCATCACCGACGAGTGGCTGGATTCCCTGCTGGGCAACGAGACTGACGTGGCGCTGGTCTGCGTCGGCGCCTACGGCCGGCGTGAGCCTGCGCCGGGCAGCGACCTCGATCTCGTCCTGCTGCACCGGGGCCGCAAGGACATCAAGACCCTGGCCGAGCGGCTGTGGTACCCGATCTGGGACACCGGCATCGGCCTCGACCACTCGGTCCGTACGGTGCCGGAGGCGATCGACGTCGCTGACGGCAACCTCTCCGCGGCATCGGGGTTGCTCGAGCTGCGGCACGTTGCCGGGGACGCCGCGCTGTGCGCCGAGCTCAGCGATCGGGCGCACCAGCGGTGGCGGGCGACGGCGAGGCGCCGGCTGCCCGAGCTGGCCGACGTGGTCAAGGAGCGGGCCGAGCGGTTCGGCGAGATCGCGTTCCTGCTCGAGCCCGACCTCAAAGAGGGCAGGGGTGGGCTCCGCGACGTGCATGTCATGCGCGCGTGCGCCGCCACCTGGGCCGTCGACGCGCCCGGGCGTGAGGTGCTCGAGGCCTACGAGGTGCTGCTGGACGTGCGCGGCGAGCTGCACCGGCACGCCCGCAAGCCGACCGATCGGCTGCTCATGCAGGAGCAGGTCCCGGTCGCGGAGGCGC
>JAWWOM010000171.1:0-4652 GCA_033851655.1 Frankiales bacterium | reverse complement strand
CTCACTTGATCGGCGCCTGGCGGAGGACAACGAAGACGTCCTTCTAGGCGTCGTTCTGGTCTCTGGCCTATGAACTGCGGAGGACGTCTGTGCGTGTGTTGATGATCCTTCCGGCCTTGACGGAGGCGACCAGCGCTGTGTTCAGGCCGATCAAGTACTCCTTGTTTCCGCCGTTGGGCCTGGCGACGTTGGCCGCCTACCTCAACGCCGACGACGACGTCACTCTGCTCGACGAGCACGTTGAGCGGCTAGACCTCGACGTGATCGAGACGCCGGACCTTCTCGTTGTGCAGGCCTACATCACCTCAGCACGGCGGGCCTACGAGATCGCCGACCACTTCCGGGCCAGAGGGAGCTACGTCGCGATGGGCGGCCTGCACGTGACCTCGTTACCGGACGAGGCTCAGGAGCATGCCGACACCGTCTTCCTCGGCCCCGGGGAGGACATCTGGCCGGTGTTCCTCGCCGACCTGCGCCGGGGTGACCCTCTTGCCCGCTACACCTCGCGGGAGCGAACACTGACCGGTTTGCCGCCGGTGCGGCGTGACCTGATCAAACGGCACCTCTACCTGGTGCCGAACTCGATCGTGGTGTCACGCGGTTGCCCGCACCACTGCGACTTCTGCTACAAGGACGCGTTCTTCGCCGGCGGGAAGTCCTACTACACCCAGACGGTCGACGCCGCGCTTGCCGAGATCGATCGGCTCCCCGGGAAGCACTTGTACTTCCTCGACGATCACCTGCTCGGCAACCGGCGGTTCGCCGAAAGGCTGTTCGCCGGGATGGCGGGCATGGGCCGGCTGTGGCAGGCGGCCTCCACCGTCGACGCCGTCCTCACCCCCGGCCTGCTGGAGAAGGCCGTAGACGCGGGCCTGCGCAGCATGTTCGTTGGCTTCGAGTCGGTCAACGCCGACAACATGACCCAACGCGGCAAGCGGCAGAACGTCGGCACCGACTATGGCGCCGTCGTCCGCCGACTGCACGACAACGGAGTCATGGTGAACGCCAGCTTCGTGTTCGGGATGGACCACGACGAGCCAGACGTCTTCGATAGAACGGTCGCTTGGGCGATCGACCAGGGAATCGAGACCGCCACCTTCCACATCATGACGCCATACCCCGGCACCGCGCTATACCAGAAGATGGCCGCAGACGGGCGGCTCCTTCACAGCGACTGGCAGCAATACGACACCCGCCACGTAGTCTTCCGGCCCGCCGCGATGACCGAACAGCAACTCGAGACCGGATACTGGCGCGCCTACAGAGACTTCTACCGATGGACGTCGATCATCCGCGGCGCCCGCAGCAAAAGCGACCCGCGGGACCAACTCCGCCATGTCGCCTACGCAGGCGGCTGGAAGAAGTTCGAACCCATGTGGAACGCCGTCATCCGCGCCCACCAAGTCCTGCACCTGCTCCCCCTGCTTGAAACGGTGCTCGCATCCTTCGGCGGCCGACCGAGACGAACCTCCTCACATGAAGCGATAGCGGACCAGCACGCACACGTCTCACCTGTGGACACCCGACAGCCATGATGCGGGTCGATCTCGACCTGCTTCGGTCAGCGATCGGTCAGCGGAGCACCACCCCGCCCCGGACGATCGGCAATTGGGGCACCCGTCCGTAGTGGGTTACTGATGAGCTGGCCTCAGCACGGCCCGCCGAGCACAAGTTCGGTGACGAAGGCAACCGCGGCTGTGGCGCCGGCGAGTGCACCGATGGACAGGGAGAACACAGGCTTCGGCCGTGGTCCAGGCGAAGTGTCCATGGAGGACCACGCCAGGTGGCGACGGCTGTCGGCTGATGCGCCCACCGTAGCGACCAGCATGGGTGCTCCCAAGAGCAGCAGGTCGGCCACCGCGAAGCCGCCCTGCGCGATCAGATAGACGACCCAGGCGCCGCTCAGCATCGGCCAAACGGCCCGCCGCCAGGACCACGACTTGTGGGAGGTGACGAACGGCAGCCCGGCCGGCTCGGTGACGAGGAAGCCGGCGGCCGTCACGACGCAGATCAGGGCCGCGAGTCCGGCACCGAGCACGACGCTGAACAGCCACTCCGGGCCCCCGCTGCTCCAGCAAGCGTGCACGTTTCTCCCCTCCGGGCCTCGTGTCGGGCTGGGGCGAAAGGGTACTCGTCCCGCGCTCGCCACCCGCAGCGCGTTCCACTGGTATTGGCAGGGCCATCCCGGTCGGCTCGACGGTCGCCACACGCCGACCGGGAAGGGGGTTGCTATCAGCCCCTGAGCTTCCCGTTCGCCGATCGGCTAGCGCGGCATCGCGGGCGGTTGCGTCGTGAGCATCGACGGCGTTGCGCCCGACTGATGAAAGAGCCCGAAGGTGACGGTGCCCTGAGGCACTTGAAGTCGCAGCTCAGTGAACCGCAGGCCGGAGATGTCCCACCGACGACGTCGGCCGAGAAAGGTGATATCAGCCAGGAGCCACTGCGTCGGTCGGTCCCCGTGACGCCGTTCGTAGCCGTCGGGCAACCACTGAAGCGTCTCCGCATCGACCAGCAAGGTGCCACGCGGACCCAAGCCTCGGCGTCGGCGACCCCGATCGAGGAACTCCCCGCCTCGGTAAACACGGCACAGGCAAGCCCAAGTGGCACCCCGCTGCTCACGCAGCGCTGGCAGCCGACGGCCGCGTACCGCCGCGACAATGCGAAAAGCGACGAGGAAGACGACCGCAGAGCCGACGAAGAGCTCAAATCGCCAGGTCACCTGGCCGCCCTGAGCTGCTGCCAACGCTGCCAGCGATGACGGAGCGCGACCAGGCGATCGCGAGCGGGAGTGCCCGGGCCAGGCACGCGGTACCGGCTACTCGCGGCACCGCGACGTTCGCCCATGACGGAAACGTACAGCCGCCACCCGGCGATGCCCCACCCGCATCCTGCCCAACTCCTGGCATCCGGCACGGGGCCGGTCGTGAACCGACAACGACGAGAGGCCGGAGGGCTTCTGGCGGCGATGCCCCACCTCCGTACGCGGTGCGGTAGCCGATCCTCCACCGTGTCGTCGTGAACGAACCGCTGGGTCGGCCAAGGCCGACGGAGCCGGGGTTTCCGCTGAGTAGTTGCACCGATACCGGCGGCCGGCCGGCCACCCGAGACTGAGGGACGTGACGACATCGACCGCCCTCCCGCACGTGCCACCCATTCCGCCGGGGTCGGAGCCACGCTCGCAGCGGTGGCCATGGATCATCGGGTTGCTGGCGCTCGTTCCGGCCGCCGGAGGCTCGATGCTGGCGGCGGGCCAGCACCTTATCTCCTTCGAGCCCACGGACAGCGCCCATTACGCCTCAGGCGTCTACGGGCCCGCGGCGTCGCTGTCGTCCGTCGCCGTTCTCGCGCTGCTGGCAGCTGTCGCCCTGCAGCTTGTGCCCACCCTCGGGCGCCGTCCGAGGGTGCTCATCGAGGCAGGCGCCGTCTTGCTCGCGATCGGGCTGGTGGCAGGCGGCTGGCGCACGACGCAGCAGCGCCTGCACATCGCGCCAACGCTGGCGCGCGGGGTATCGAAGATTGCGATCCCTCACGCCACGCCCGACCCCGTCCAGAGCGAGGTGGTCGACGGCAACCCCTTCGGGGGGCTTGGCATCCCCGACGCGTCCCGACTTTGGCGACTCCCGTCCGGCACGACGCAGCAGCAGACCTGTGCGGCGGTCACCTCCTACGTCCGATCGCACCGAGGCTGGTCGCAGACATCCGGGACGTGCGCCTACACCACCCCCGGTGGGAACTTCTGGACGCTCTACCTGGACGTTCCTTCGCCTGGCACAGTCCGGGTAACCGCCCATGCCGGATGACGGCGCGCCCCCGAGCGCGACTACCAGCTCAGGAAGCACAAGCCGTCCCGATCACCGATAGAACCCAAGGAACCTCAACCGGCACACCGGCGGCCGGCCCTCCGGCGCCAGCCGCAGGTCCCTGACGCCGTCGCAGTTGCCGATCCTCCACTGTGATGGTAATGCGGCTACCAGAGACGGCCCGGGGCCTCTCGTGATAGGGGCCGGTTCCCGCCAGATCGCCGGGCGTGGCAGGCGAACTGCCTCGTTCGGCATGGGACGTGCTACCGGGAGGGACCGCTGAAGTTCGGAGTCGCGCGGGCTCGGTTGATGGCTGGCATGGACGGATGGTCGCGGCGAGCTATCGCCGCGTCAGGCGACGCGGAGATGATCGTTCCTGGCGGTCGGGTCAATGCCGTTGATCATGCGACCGACGGCGTCTCGTTTGGATGGAACCGACGACGAGAACGCCGCCTCCAGCCAGTAGCAGCAGCAGTCCGCCCCAACTCAGTGCCGCCACGACCGGCGAGACTCCGGCAGTCGCACGTGCGCCGCCGTCGCCATACGCGAACGGAATGGCGGCCATGCAGGTGAGGACACCAGTTACGAGCAGAACGACGCCCACACGCCTGGGGGACCAACGCCGCGGCCGGGTGTGATTGGCTCGGTCGTTGCTCACGGCCACTCTCCCTCCTCAGAGCCTGCGCCGACGGCCACCGCCGACTCCTAAGCGTGCCTCACATGCTTGCGGGCCAAGCCACTCGGCGACCGCAGCCCCAGGCAAGCCGCGAGTCCGCAAACCACAGGCCTGTTGCACCGAACCGCGACGGCCGGCCATTGACGAAGGCGCCCGGCCCCTCGCAACCCGCGCCA
>JAWWOM010000130.1:0-17008 GCA_033851655.1 Frankiales bacterium | reverse complement strand
GCGATGCCGAAGAGCAGGAACATCTCGTTCAGCCCCGGAAACGGACCGTACGCCGCGAGCGAGTAGACAGCGACGGCGGCGGAGACGACGGCGAGCGAGGCCATCGGCCAGCGCCGGTGGATGAGGTACGGGACCGCCATCGCCGCGATCAGCGCGTACATCCAGGGGTCGTTGGCCCGTTGCCCGTGCACGAGCACCCTGCCCTGCGCGTCCGCGACCATCTCGGCGATCAGCAGGACGACAACCGTCCCGTCGATCTGCCACGGTCTGAGCCTGGGCAGCCGGCCGCGGTACGAGGCGCGGGTGCCGGGCGGCGGGGACATGACCTCACGCTAGCGGTGCGGGACGTGCTGCGGCGTCAGCCTGCAGGCGTACATCGCTGGGGCGGTCAGCGACTCCTCCGGCACCCGGCGGGGTGATGGCCAAGATCGGTCGCCGGGGCGACGCAGGGGGACCACCGGATCGCCACTGTTGAGGAACAGCAAGCGATCCCGATCCCAGGAGCCCGACATGTCAGCACCGCCCAGCATCTCGTTCGACCGGCTGGTCAAGCACTACCCGGACGTCCGCGCGGTCGACGGACTCACCGCCGACGTCGTGGCCGGCCGGATCACCGCATTCCTCGGGCCCAACGGCTCTGGCAAGACGACCACCATGCGACTGCTGCTCGGTCTTGCCGACCCGAGCTCGGGAACCGCGCTGCTGTACGGGCGCCCGTACCGTGAGCTCGAGCACCCGCTCCACGTGGTGGGCGCGCTGCTCGACCAGGGCTTCCACCCGAACCGGACCGCGCGCAGCCACCTGCGCGTGGTGACGGCGCAGGCGGGTGTGCCGGACTCCCGCGCGGACGACGTCCTCGAGCTGGTCGGTCTCACGGCTGCCGCCGGGCGGAGGGTGGGCGGCTTCTCGCTCGGGATGCGGCAGCGGCTCGGCCTGGCGACTGCTCTGATCGGCAACCCCAGCGTGCTCATCCTCGACGAGCCGTTCAACGGTCTGGACCCGGACGGCATCTCGACGATGCGGCTGTTCCTGCGCGAGTTTGCCGACAGGGGCGGCACAGTGCTGCTGTCCAGCCACCTTCTCGCCGAGGTCGCCACCATCGCCGACGACGCCATCATCCTCAACCGCGGCCGGGTCGTCCGTACGGGACCGATCGCCGGCGTCGATCTCGAGTCGGTCTTCCATGACCTCGTCCACGTCCGTTCCCTTACCGCACAGGAGTTCTCGTCATGAATCAGCTGATCCGCGTCGAGCTGCGCAAGCTGCGTACGACGCCGGCGCTGCTCGTCACCCTCGCCATCTGCGTCGCCCTCGGGGTGACCTCGGTGGTCACGACCATCCTGCTCGCCGGCCAGAACGGCAGCCCGGCGCTGGGCACGGTCGCCAACGTCAACAAGGCGCTCCAGGTGGCGTCGATGACCTCGATCGCCATGCTGATCCTGGGCATCCTCGCCATCGCCGGTGAGTACCGGCACCGCACGATCATGGGCGCCTACCTCGCCGAGCCGCGCCGGGGTAGGGTCCTCGCCGCCAAGCTCGTGACCATCGGGGGCATCGGGGCACTGCTCGGCGCAGCCCTGTTCGGACTCGCGGTCGCGGTCGCCGTTCCGGTGTACGCGGCCAAGGGGGTGCACCACCTGCCGGTCGACCTGGCGCCGATGTGGCTGGGCGCGACCCTGGCGACGGCGATCTACGGCATGCTCGGCGTGGCCGTCGGCGCACTCGCCCGCAACACCGTTGGCGCGATCATCGGCGGGGTCATCTGGGTGCAGGCGATCGAGGTGGGGTTGCTCCAGAACGCCGTGCCGTCGGTGGCCAAGTGGCTGCCGACCGGTGCCGGAGTGGCCGTCACGGCGGCCAGGGACAGTGCCCCCGACCTGCTGTCACCAGGCCTCGCGGCGGCGGTCCTGGTCGGTTGGGCAGTCGCCATCGCGCTGCTGGCAACGCGGTTCAGTGTGCGTCGCGAGCTCCGCTGACCTGGTCAGCCGAAGCGGCCGGTGATGTAGTCCTCGGTGCGCTTCTCGGTGGGGTTGGTGAAGATGCGCGAGGTCGGCCCGACCTCGACCAGGCGGCCTGGCTCTCCGGCGACATCGACGTTGAAGAACGCGGTGGTGTCGCTGACCCGGGCCGCCTGCTGCATGTTGTGGGTCACGATGACGATCGTGTACGAGTCCTTGATCTCGACCATCAGGTCCTCGATCGCCAGGGTCGAGATCGGGTCGAGGGCGCTGCACGGCTCGTCCATCAGCAGCACCTGCGGCTCCACGGCGATCGCCCGGGCGATGCACAGCCGCTGCTGCTGACCGCCGGACAGGCCCATCCCTGGCTTGTCGAGCCGGTCCTTGACCTCGTTCCAGAGGTTGGCACCGCGCAACGACTTCTCGACAGCCGCGTCCAGGTCGGACTTCTTGCGGGTGCCGGAGAGCCGCAGACCGGCGACGACGTTGTCGTAGATCGACATGGTGGGGAATGGGTTGGGCTTCTGGAAGACCATGCCGATCAGGCGACGTACGGCGACCGGGTCCACGCCGGCGCCGTAGATGTCCTCGTCGTCGAGTGTCACCTTGCCCTCGACCCGGGCGCCGGGGATCACCTCGTGCAGCCGGTTGAGCGAGCGGAGGTAGGTCGACTTGCCGCAGCCGGAGGGGCCGATCAGCGCCGTGACGGACTTGGGCTCGATCGTGAGGGTCACCCCCTCGACGGCACGGAAGCTCCCGTAGAAGCAGGAGAGCTTGTCGGTCTCGATCCGCTTGGCCACGGTTACCTCCGGCCGGCGAGCAGGTTGCGCCGGGTGAGCAACCTTGCTGCTGTGTACAGGACGACGACGATCAGGATCAGCGTAAGGGCACCGGCCCAGGCACGGTCGATCGCGGTCTGGTACGGCTGCTGTGCCTGGTTGTAGATGAACATCGGCAGGCCGCTCTGGGCGCCCTTGAACGGGTTGGTGTTGATGTAGTCGGTGCCGAACACGGTCAGCAGCAGCGGAGCGGTCTCGCCGATCACCCTGGCGACGGCCAGCATGATGCCGGTGACGAGTCCGGCGGACGCGGTCGGCAGCACGATCCGCACGATCGTCTTCCACTGCGGCACGCCCAGCGCGTACGACGCCTCGCGCAACGCCGTGGGAACGAGCAGCAGCATCTCCTCTGCCGACCGGATGATGACCGGCAGCATGAGGATCACCAGGGCGAGTGCGCCGGCGAAGCCGGAGAAGCCCTGGTGCAGGCCCAGCACCCAGAACACGTAGATGAACAGGCCGGCGACGATCGAGGGCACGCCGGTCATGACGTCCACGAAGAACCGGATGGCCCGCGGCAGCCAGCCCCGGCCGTACTCCGTCAGGTAGACGGCGGCCGCCAGCCCCAGCGGGACCGAGATGACGCTGGTGATCGCGACCTGTTCGAGGGTGCCGACGATGGCGTGGTAGGCCCCGCCCCCCGCGTCGGTCGGCGCGACACCGGCCATGGAGTGGGTGAGGAACCGGAGGTCGAACCGCTTGGCGCCGTTGCTGATCGTGTAGCCCAGCACGATGACCAACGGGGTGAGCGCCACGAGGAAGGACAGCCAGGAGAGGGATCGCATCGTCCGGTCGACCAACCGGCGCCGCCCGGAGGCACCGAGCTGCAGCGCCGACTGGGACCCGGCCGGCAGGGTGGAGGTCGTCATGCGGCCCTGCCCTTGTTGCCCCGGCTGATCACGAGCCGCGCGGCGAAGTTGACGATGAGGGTGATGGCGAACAGGACCAGGCCGCTGGCGATCAGCGCCGAGCGCCCGGTCGCGTTGGCCTCGCCGAACTGGACGGCGATGTTGGCGGCGATGGTGTTGCCGCCCTGCTCGAGGATGTGCCAGTTGATGACGAACGAGGACGCCATGATCAGGGCCACGGCGATCGTCTCGCCGAGTGCCCGGCCGAGGCCGAGGATGGTGGCGCCGATGATGCCGGACTTGCTCGGCGGGAGGACGGCCATCCGGATCATCTCCCAGTGCGTCGCACCGAGCGCGAGCGCCGCCTCCTTCTGCGCTGGGTCGGCCTGCACGACGATCTCGCGGATGATGGCGGAGATGATCGGCAGGATCATGATGGCCAGCACCACCCCGACGACGAACGGCGAGCGGGTGGGCAGGCCCGCGTAGCGGTCCTTGAACAACGGGATCCAGGACAGGTGGTGCCCCATCCATCCCTGGATGCCCTTCATCCGGGGCACCAGCCAGAGCAGGCCCCACAGGCCGTAGACCACGGACGGCACGGCGGCGAGCAGGTCGAGCAGGTAGCCCATCACCGTGGCCAGCCGGCGCGGGGCGTACTCCGCGACGAACAGGGCGACGGCCATGGCGACCGGCCAGGCGATGACCAGGGCGATGACCGCAGTCTCGATCGTCCCGAAGGCGATCGCCGCCACGCCGAAGGTGGGCTTTTCGGCGTCCGGCTGCCAGAGCTTGGTGCCCCAGAAGCTGGTGCTGTCCTTGGAGATCGCGGGGATCGCCTTGATGACCAGGAAGATCGCGATCGCGGCCAGCAGGACCAGGACGAAGACGCCGGCCGTGGACGTGACCAGCCGGGAGATCGTGTCACCGCGGCCCTTGCGGCCCGCCAACGTCGGCGCGCCTGGTTCGGCTGCCCCGGTGCCGAGCAGGGTCATGACGGCCCCGGCCTGGCGGACGCGTTGGCTCGGGACTGCATCTGCGGCTCCTCGGTCACCGTGACGACGATCTTTCGGCGAACGCGGCTTGCCCGCCGGTCCCCGAAAGGGCCCGGCGGGCAGCCACGCTGTTCGTCCAGCTGACTAGCTGATGGCAGCAATCGACGTGGCGACCTTATCGGCGATGGCGGACGGCAGCGGGGCGAACCCGAGACCGGTCGCAGCGGCTTGTCCAGCACCGGCCGCGTAGCCCAGGTAGGCCTTGAGCAGCGGGACCTTGCTGGCGGACTTGTACTTGCTGCACACGATCACGTAGGTGAGGGTCGAGATCGGATAGGCCTTGGGGTCCGTCGGCGCGTAGTTGACCGTGGCGACCAGGTTGCCGGTGCCGCTGATCGTGGCGCCCGCGATGGCCGCGGTGACCGAGTCGGTGGTCAGGGCCACGGCGGTGCTGCCGTTCTTGATCTTGGCCAGTGGGAGCTGGTTGGTCGTCGCGAACGCCTGCTCGACGTAGGTGATCGCGCCCGGCGTCTGCTTGACGGCGGCGGCGACGCCAGCACTCTTCTGCGCGCCCTGCCCGGCCGGCCAGGTGATCGTCTTGCCGGTGCCGAGCTTCCAGTTGGCCTTGGCGGCCGCGTCGAGGTAGCCGGTGAAGACGGCGTTGGTGCCGGAGGAGTCGGCGCGGTAGACGACCGAGATCGGCGTCGAGGGCAGCGTCGCGGAGGGGTTGTCCGCCTTGATCTCGGGGTCGTTCCAGGTCTTGAGCTTGCCGTCGAAGATGTCGGCCAGGGTGGCTGCCGAGAAGGTCAGGTCGGTGACACCCGGCAGGTTCCAGGTGACGCCCACGCCGCCTGCGCTGATCGGCAGGTGCCAGGCGGGGCTGCCGCAGGTCTTGTCCGCGGTCGCCTGCTCGTCGGTCTTCATCGGGACGTCCGAGCCGGCGAAGTCGACGGTGCCGGCCCCGAACTGCTGGATGCCGGCGCCGGAACCGACCGGCTGGTAGTCCACCTTGGCACCGCTGCACTTGGCCGCGAAGTCCTTGGCCCACTGCTGCTGCATGGGGCCCTGGAAGCTGGAGCCGGCGCCGCTGAGGCTGCCGCTCGCGCAGGTGGTCGAGCCGCCTGCCGCGGAGCTGCCGGTCGCAGCGCTGCCAGTGGCTGCGCCCGCTGCGGACGAGCTGGTGGACGCCGCCGTGGCACCGTTGCTGTTCGAACCGCAGGCGGACAGAGCCAGACTGCTGACGATGCCCATCGAGGCGAGAGCGACGAGTCCGCCGGTACGGGTGTGCTTCACGTGGAGATCCTCCATGCCCCGAAGGGCCGTTGTGATGGCGCGTGAGGGCCGGTTGAGGTGCGCCGCTTTGCTCCGGCGGCACCTGAAGCGAAGTTAGGTGCCCAAGGTGGCCGGTCGGCTTGCGCCGGATGAACGGACGGTGAACGGCTGCCGAGTTCTCGCGACTCCGGGCAGACCGGTCTTCCCAGGAACGGTGCAGCAGGTGAAGAGTGGGCGATTTGCCGGTTTCGCCGAAGGCTGAGGCGGTCAGGGCATCCGGAACGAGACGTCGACGTCCCACTTCGTGAAGCCCAGCCGCTCGTACAGCGCGATCGCCCGGGGGTTGCTCTCGTCGACGTAGAGCATGACCTGGGCCAATCCCCGGTGCCGGAGGTAGCGAAGGCCGACCAGGGTGAGCGCCGCCCCGAGCCCCTTGCCCTGATAGCCCGGGTCGATGCCCAGCACGTACACCTCGCCTATCGGCTCGTGGCCGTGGCTGTCCGGGGACGGAGCCACCTGATCCTTGCCGTGCACCTTGGTCCAGTGGAAGCCAACCAGCTCACCATCGCGCTCGGCCAGGAAGAACCCGGCCGGGTCGAACCAGGACTCGTTCTCCCGCCGGGCCAGGTCCTCGACGGTCCAGTTGCCCTGGTCGGGGTGCCCGGCGAACGCGCGGCTGTTGAGCCGGATCCAGGCCTGCTCGTCCGCACCCGGCCGGAACGGGCGGACCGTCACGCCGGCCGGGAGCTCGGCCTGCCCCAGCGGTGCGTGCAGCGAGCGGCGCAGCTGCCAGAGCACCCGCGAGCGTTCGAAGCCCATGCCGACGGCGAGGGCCTGCGCTTCCGGCTGCTGCCCGTGCGCCCACAGCCGCAGCCGGCCGTCCGGGCTGCGCGCGAGCAGCCCTTCGACGAGCAACCGGCCATAGCCCCGGTGCCGGTACGCGGGCCGCACGGCGAGCTCGGCGCTGGACCCCTCGACCGGGTCCGTCACGTCCAGGTGCGCGTAGCCGGCCAGCTCGCCGTCGGGGTCCCGTACCAGCAGGTTGCGCACCGGCGTGTCGCCGCCGTAGCGCAGGTGCAGCATCACGTGCTCGGACAGCGGCAGCACGCCGTCGGCCTCGGTGACTTCGTGGACGAGGTCGAGCACTGCAGCGAGCTCGTCCCCGCTGAGGCGCGCGCGGTCCTCGAGGGTGGCGTCGGTCACGGGTCGAACCCTAGCCGTCAAGCGGTTGACCCGACAGCGGCGCCCTCAGCCGAAGCGACCGCCCACGTAGTCGCCGGTACGGGGATCGACCGGTGAGCCGAAGATCTGGTCGGTCGTGCCGGCCTCGACGATCCGGCCCGGCTGGTCCTCGGCGGCGAGGAAGAACGCGCACTGGGACGAGACCCGCTGGGCCTGCTGCATGTTGTGGGTGACGATCACGACGGTGACCTCTGCCGCCAGGTCCAGGATGGTCTCCTCGATCCGCCGGGTCGAGGTCGGGTCGAGCGCGCTGCACGGCTCGTCCATCAGCAGTACCTCGGGCCGCACGGCCAGCGAACGGGCGATGCACAGCCGTTGCTGCTGCCCGCCGGACAGGCTGCCGCCGGGGTCACCGAGCCGGTTCTTGACCTCGTTCCAGAGCCCCGCCCTGGTCAGGCACTCCTCGACCAGAGCTGCCCGCTCCGGCTTGCTGCGGCCCGGCAGGCCGCTGAGCCGGAGGCCGGCCAGCACGTTGTCGGCGATGGTCATGGCGGGGAACGGGTTGGGCTTCTGGAACACCATGCCGATGCGGCGGCGGGTGTCGGTCCTGCGCTGGTCGGCGTCGTAGACATCGACCTCGCTGAGCCCGGCCCCGGTGTGCGTACCGAGCAGGACCTCGCCCGCGAGGGTGGCGCCGGGGACCAGCTCGTGCATCCGGTTGAGGATGCGCAGGAACGTCGACTTGCCGCACCCTGATGGGCCGATCAGTGAGGTCACCGTACGAGCCGGCATGTCCAGGCTGATGGTGTCCAGCACCTGGTGGTTGCCGAACCACGCGCTCACCTCGACGGCACGCAGGCCGGAGGCAGGGCGCAGTACGGCTGGGGCACTGAGCTCGGCGTCGTCGTTGCTGGTCGGCTCGAGGACGAGCGTGGTCATGGGCGGCCCTTCGGGGTGCGGACAGAGTCCAGCAGAGACCAGCCCAGCCAACCTCAGGACTTGGCGCTGCAGGTGGCCGGCGGGTGAACGCCGGACATCGCGCTGACGAAGACGACCGAACGCGAAGCGGTCAGGCGGCGGCGACCAGCTCACGCAGCTTGAGCCGCACCTGGCGGTTGACCAGCACCGGGACGTACGTCGTCACCTTGACGCCGTCGAACTGCGCGGCGGCGATCTCGACCTCGCGGCTGACGACCTCGGGGGCCACCCGCGGCTGAAACTCCTGGCTCAGCCTCTCCCGGACGCCGTTGATGTGCTTGCGGAGCTCCTGGTCGGCAGCGAGGTGCGGGGCCTGCGGCGTTGTGGGAGTAACCGGCGGCATTCATTCCTCCAAGGCTCCTCTCGACGGTGCGGGGTGGCTCGGCGTGTCGACAAGACCTGCCGCCTACTGTCCATGCCGTGTTCACTCTCCGTTCACCTGTGCCACGCAGAGTCGGACCGTGGCCACCGCTGAGGACCTGGACGTGTCGTCGCCGTCCGCACCGGGCAGTCCCGAGAGCGTGAGCCTGCTCTGGGGAACGATCGCGATCGAGGCGGCCGGCGGGGTCCTGTGGAGGCGTAACGCTGGCGGCACGCTCGAGGTGGCCCTCGTCCACCGCCCCAAGTACGACGACTGGTCGCTCCCCAAGGGCAAGCTCAAGCGACGTGAGCACCTGCTGCTCGGCGCGCTGCGCGAGGTCGAGGAGGAGACAGGGGCCACGGTCACCCTCGGCCGCCCGCTCGGCGAGATCCGCTACCTCAAGGAGGGCCTGCCCAAGCGGGTCCGCTACTGGGCGATGAGCTACGGCGGCGACTCCGCGACCGCGGTGGTGTCCGCCGACGAGGTCGACGGACTGCACTGGCTCAGCCCGCAGGACGCGTTGAACCGGCTCACCTGGGACCGCGACGTCGCCCCGATCGAGCGGTTCCTCGACGACCTCCGGCCGACCTGGCCGCTGGTCGTCGTCCGCCACGGCAGCGCCGGTGACCGGGCCGGCTGGGACGGCGACGATCGGCTGCGCCCGCTGGACGAGGTGGGCGAGGAACAGACGCGGGTGCTGACCGCGGTCCTGGCCGGCTACGGCGTCAGGGCGGTGCACTCGGCCGACGTCGCCCGCTGCGTCGACACGGTGGCGCCGTACGCGGCCGCCATCGGTGTCCCCGTCGTCGAGGAGCCGGCGATGTCGGAGACCGGCTTCGACCCGGACGACCTGGCCGGGATGGACCGGGTGATCGAGCTCGCCGCCTCCGGTGTGCCGACCGTCGTGAGCAGCCAGCGCCCGGTCATTCCCGGCCTGGTCGCCGGCGTGCTGGCCGCGCTGGGCGGCGCAGTCCCCCCTGACCTCAGCACGCGCAAGGGCGGCTTCTGGGTGCTGCAGCTGGCTCCGCCGGGCGAGGGTTCGGACCTGCCGGAGCTGGTGTCGGTCGAGCGCTTCGAGCCCGTACCCCAGTTCCGCCCTCAGCCGACGATCTCGACCCGGTCGACGTTGACCCACACGTAGCAGGAGCGGGGGTCGGCCTCGGCTGACACGGTCAGGGTGAAGGTGTGCTCACCGCGTTGGCGCCGTTCTCGCCTTCACGCCATGAACAGCGACGCATCGATGGGGAGCTCCAGACCCGCAGCGTGCACCTGCCGCAGCAGGGTGCCCAGCTGCTGGTGGGTCAGGCAACCGTTGGCCGGCAGCACCGGTCGCGGCACGTCCAAGGCGGTTGCCCCCTCGATGGCCTTGTCCGTGATGGCCAGCTCGAGCGCTCGCAGGTGGTGCGCCCGCATCGCGAGGTCGTGGTTGCTGAGGATCTGGTCGTGCTGCACGACGAGTCGGCGAAGGTCCGCGGCGATGCACTCGATCGGCGGGCCGGGCGCCAGGGTACGGGGTCCGCGCGCCTGCACCACCCTGCGCAGCGCCCGGAGCGCCCGCGGCAGGTGGAGGAACGCACCGATGGCGAGGGTGGGTCCGAGCATCAGCGCGCCGATGCTCATGACGTCGCCGAAACCCATGGTCAGCCCTCCGATCGCCTCAGTACCAGGCTACGTCAGAGCTCCGGCCGAGGCTGCGAAACGGCGAGGTCGGCCGGTGCTGCCGCGGACGACGAGCTGCGTCGGCAGGGTGACGGCGTCGTCGGACGGTTCCCCGCGCAGCCGGCGCAGCAGGGTTTCCCCCGCGGCGACGCCCTGCTCGCGTACGGGCTGGCGGACCGTGGTCAGGTCCATCAGCTCGCAGACCGGGTGGTCGTCGATCCCGACGACGGAGATGTCTCCCGGCACGTCCAGGCCGGCCCGGCGCAGGGTCCGCAGGGCGCCGGCCGCCAGCTCGTCGGAGTGGGCATAGACGGCGGTGGGCGGCTCGCGCAGGCTCAACAGCCGACCCATGGCCTGGGCGCCCATCGCGCCGCCCCAGTCGACGGTCACCACCAGCTCGTCGTGAGCCGGCAGACCGGCCTCGCGCAGGGCCTCGTGATAGGCCTCGCTCCGGCCGACCGCGACCGGCCAACCCGGCTGGTCGGGGTCGGTGCCCGCGATCATGGCGATGCGCTGGTGGCCCAGGAACAACAGGTGGTCCACGGCCTGCCTGCCGGCGGCATAGTCGTCGATCCGGACGTAAGGGTAGGACGCGACCTGCCCGCCGACCGCCGTGATCTGGACCCCCATCAGCTCCAGGCGTCTGCGCTCCTCGTCGTCGACGGGTAGACCCAGCAGGACGAGGGCGTCGACCTTGCGGCGGGCCGGCAGCAGGCCGAAGAAGTCGCGCCGGTCCTCGGCGTCGCCGACGTGGTAGAGCAGGACGTCGACCTCAGCGTCGCGAAGGACCGACTCGAGGCCCTCGAGAAGGGCGCCGAAGAACCAGCGCGAGAGGTGCGGGACCACGACCGCGACCCGGGTCGACGCGCCGCCGGCCAGTCGCGAGGCCTCGGGCGAGACCACGTAGGAGAGCTCCTCAGCCGCCAGCGTGACCCGTGCCCTGGTCGTGTGGGAGACCCCGGGGCGGCCCCTCAACGCCCGGGACGCACTGGCGATGGACACGCCGGCCCGGCGGGCGACCTGCGCGAGATTGACGTGGCTCTCTTCCTTCACCGACCTAGCGTAAACGCTTGCGTAATGGCACTGGTAGCGACGCGCGCATACCGGTGCAGACGGTTCACAATGCTGTCTTGACGCGCAACCTCATGCGGGCTGATAGTGGGCGTCGCTCGTGCAAGCGCTTGCGAATCGTTCCCCGGGAGTTCACATGGGCGCGAACCGTGGTGCCGGGGCTGCAAGGCGGTCCTGTGTTTGTGTGGGGTTCACCTGCCTGCTGTTGATCGCGGGTTGCGCGAGCGGCAGCGCCGGCTCTTCCTCCGGGCCCGTCACGATCAACTGGTACGTCAACCCCAACTCCAGCGGGTCGTACCAGAAGATCGTCGACAACTGCGTGCAGCAGTCGAACGGTCAGTACAAGGTGGCCCTTCAGGTGCTGCCGGCGACGGCGGACGGCCAGCGCGAACAGATCGTGCGCCGGCTCGCGGCGGGTGACGGGTCGATGGATGTGGTCACGGTCGACCCCCCCTACACCGCAGAGCTGGCCAACGCCGGCTGGCTCCGCACGTTCACCCCCGTGCAGCGGACCGAGATCCTGCAGAACGTGCTGGCCGCCCCGACGCAGACCGCTGTCTGGCAGAGCAACCTCGTCGCAGCGCCGTGGATCGCGAACACTCAGCTGCTGTGGTACCACAAGTCGGTCGCCAAGAAGGCCGGCGTCGATCCGACGTCGCCCACCTTCACCTGGGACCAGATGATCGACGCAGCCGTCAAGACGGGCACCAAGATCGAGGAACAGGGCGCCCGGTACGAGGGCTACGCGGTCTGGGTCAACGCGATGATCCTGGGTGCCGGTGGTCAGGTGCTCGTGCACAACGATCTCGGCAAGGACGCGACGGTCGCCCTGAACACCCCGGCCGGTCGGCGCGCGGCAGCGATCATCAAGAGGCTCGCGAGCTCCAAGGCTGCGGACCCGTCGCTGGCCACGGCCACCGAGGAGATCGGGCGGGCTGCATTCGAGAGCGGCGCCGGGGGCTTCATGCTGAACTGGCCCTATGTCTACTCGGCGATGAAGGCCGACATCAAGGCCGGCACCCTCAAGACCGACTTCATGAGTGACCTGGCCTGGGCGCGCTATCCGCGGGTGGACGCCAACATCCCGAGCAAGCCGCCGATCGGCGGCAACAACCTGGTCATCAGCAAGTTCAGCAAGCACCCCGACCAGGACTACCAGCTCATCAAGTGCATCGTCTCTCCTGCCATGGAGCGGATCGAGCTGCTGATCAACGGTGATCCTGAGGCAAATGCCTTGGTCTACAAGGACCCTGAGGTCATCAAGGCCGTCCCGATGGCGGCCCTGATCCAGGAGTCCATCGACGCCGCCGGCCCTCGTGCCATCACGCCGTTCTACGGCGACGTGTCGGGCGCGCTCCAGCGGACGTGGCAACCGCCATCGGCCGTCAACCCGAACTCGACACCCAAGAACTCCGCGACCCTCATCCACGACGTGTTGGAAGGCAGGCGGTTGCTGTGATCCGGCAGAGCGCGCTGCAGCGGTACAAGAGCGGGAAAGAGTCATGACCGCCACTGTCGAGCGGCCTGCCGCAAGCAGCGCTACCAAGGCACCGCCCATCTCCGACCGGGTGCGGCACGAACGGCGCCTGGGCTGGATGCTCTCGGCGCCGGCCGTGGTGGTGATGCTGTTCGTGACGGCCTACCCGATGCTCAATGCCCTGTATCTGTCGTTGTTCTCCTACCGGCTGACCGACCCCACGCACCGCAAGTTCGTCGGGCTGAGCAACTACTGGATCGTCCTCAAGGACAGCCTGTGGTGGAAGGACGTGGCCACCACGGCCATCATCACCGGCGTCACGGTCGTGATCGAGCTCGTCATCGGCCTCATCTTCGCCCTGGTGATGCACCGCATCATCTTTGCCCGCCGGACCGTGCGCACCTCGATGCTGCTGCCCTACGGCGCCATCACCGTCGTGTCGGCCTTCGCCTGGCGTTATGCCTTCGAGCTGGACTCGGGATTCGTCAACAAGTGGTTCGGCCTCGGCACCTTCGACTGGTTCTCGCACACATGGTCCGCACTGACCGTCATCTGCCTGTCCGAGATCTGGAAGACGACACCGTTCGTCGCGCTGCTCCTGCTGGCCGGTCTGGCCCAGGTGCCCGACGTACTGGGCGAGGCGGCCTCTGTGGATGGCGCGACGGCCTGGCAACGGCTGCGCAAGGTGACACTCCCCAACATGAAGGCCGCGATCATGGTGGCCGTCCTGTTCCGTACCCTCGCTGCCTGGGCCATCTTCGACAACATCTTCGTGATGACCGGCGGTTCGGCGAACACCGAGTCGCTGTCGTTCCTCACCTATCGGCAGAGCATCACCCGTGTCGCGATCGGCTTGGGATCAGCGCTTTCCGTCTTCCTGTTTGCGTCGGTCGTGCTCATCGCGGTCATTTTCGTCAAGGGCTTCAAGGTTGATCTAGCGTCTGTGAGGTCGGATCGATGATCCAGCAATCCGGAAAGCAGCAGACTGCCTGGGCCGTTGGCTCGCTCGTCCTCGTCGTCTACGCGTTGTTCCCGATCGCGTGGGTGCTCTCGCTGTCGTTGAAGCCGCCGACCGACCTGGCGAACGCAAGCTTCTTTCCGACGCACTGGAGCCTGGAGAACTACCGCACGGTCTTCAAGACCAGCCTGTTCACCAGTGCTCTGCGCAACTCGATCGGCATCACCTTCATCGCGACGGCGATCAGCGTCGTGCTGGCGACGTTCGCAGCGTACGGAATCGCCCGGCTCGATTTCCCCGGTAAGCGCGCCATCCTGTCGGTCGCGCTGGCGATCGCGGCCTTCCCCGTGGTCGCCCTCGTCACCCCGCTGTTCAACATGTGGCGCAGCATCCACCTGTTCGACACCTGGCCGGGCGTCATCATCCCGCTGGTCTCGTTCTCGCTGCCGCTGTCCATCTATACGTTGTCGGCGTTCTTCCGTGAGATCCCATGGGAGATGGAGCAGGCAGCCCAGATGGACGGGGCAACCACCTGGCAGGCCTTCCGCAAGGTCATCGTGCCGTTGGCCGCCCCCGGCGTCTTCACCGCCGCCATCCTGGCGTTCTTCGCTGCATGGAACGACTTCGTGTTCGGCGTCTCGCTGACCTCGACGAGCGCGGCACGTCCGGTGCCCGCGGCGCTGGCCTTCTTTACCGGCGCCTCGAACTTCCAATCACCCATCACGGCGATCGCGGCAGCGGCGGTGGTCGTGACGGTCCCCGTCGTCCTGATCGTGCTGGTCTTCCAGAAACGCATCGTGGCTGGTCTCACGAACGGCGCAGTCAAAGGCTGAGCGCCTCGGCGTTCCCAGAGAGAAAGACAGCTGGCCATGTCGGACATCAAGCTCCAGCACATCACCAAGGTCTACGGCGACGGCTACCCGGCCGTAAGCGACGTCAGCATCGACATCGCCGACGGCGAGTTCGTCATCCTGGTCGGGCCTTCTGGCTGCGGCAAGTCGACGCTGCTGCGGATGATCGCCGGCCTCGAGGACATCACCGAGGGCGACCTGCTGATCGGTGGCGACCGGGTGAACGAGAAGGCGCCACGCGACCGTAACCTCGCGATGGTGTTCCAGAACTACGCCCTTTATCCACACCTGACGATCTTCGAGAACATCGCCTTCCCGATGAGGTTGCAAAAGGCACCCGAGGCCGAGGTGAAAAGGCGGGTGGAGGAAGCCGCAAAGACCCTCGAGCTCGAGGAGCACCTGCAGCGCAAACCCGCCCAGCTCTCGGGTGGTCAGCGACAGCGGGTGGCGATGGGCCGCGCGATCGTCCGGCAAGCCAACGCGTTCCTCTTTGACGAGCCGCTGTCCAACCTGGACGCCAAACTGCGCGGCCAGATGCGAACCGAGATTCTGCGACTCCAGCGAAGCCTGAAGATCACGACGGTCTACGTGACTCACGACCAGACCGAGGCCATGACGTTGGGCGACCGGGTTGCCGTGATGCGTAAGGGAGTCCTGCAGCAGCTGGCCTCGCCGCGCGAGCTGTACGAGCAGCCGGCCAACTTGTTCGTGGCTGGCTTCATCGGCTCGCCTCCGATGAACTTCCTGCCCTGCACGGTCTCGGCCGGCACCCTGCGGCTGCCCTTCCTGTCGGTGCCGTTGGACGATGCGCTTGCTGCGAAGCTGGGTGACCGCCAACTGCTCATTGCCGGCATCCGACCGGAGCACTTCGAGCTTCCGTACATGGTCGACGAGCGGGTGCGCGGCGACGGTGTCACGTTCCCCGTGACCGTCGACGTGACGGAATGGCTGGGGGACTCGCAGTACGCGTACATCCCGTTCGAGGCGCCGCCGGAGATCCGGCAGCAGCTGGCCGAGCTCGAGCACGAGCTGGACAGCGAGCACCTGCGGACCCAGCTCGTGGTCTCGATAGACCCGGCGAGCTATGTGCGCGACGGCGACCAGACCGAGCTGTGGCTCAATGCCCGACGCATTCACCTGTTCGACCCGCACTCGGGCGACAACCTCACCCGTACGGTGACGCTCCCTTCTGCCGGCAAGGGGCTCGGTGCCGGAGCGCGGACCGACAGCTCCGTGCAGGGAGGCGCATCGCGCGATGCCGGATGAGTCGTCTCCCTGGTGGCGCAGCAGCGTCGTCTACCAACTCTATGTCCGCAGCTTCGCCGATTCTGACGGTGACGGCATCGGGGACCTCCCGGGGCTGCGGTCCAGGCTGGACTACCTCGCAGACCTGGGCGTGGATGCCCTGTGGCTGAACCCGTTCTATGCCTCGCCCCAGGTCGACGCCGGCTATGACGTGGCCGACTACCGGGCTGTCGACCCGGTCTTCGGCTCGCTCGCGGACGTCGACGCGGTCGTCGATGAGGCGCACGCGCTGGGGCTCCGGGTGCTGGTCGACCTCGTACCCAACCACACCTCCGACCAGCACGACTGGTTCAGGCAGGCGTTGGACTCCGGCCCTGGGAGCCTCGAGCGGCGACGCTACCTGTTCCGGGCGGGACGCGGGTCGGACGGCTCCGAGCCACCCAACGACTGGCAGAGCAACTTCGGTGGCAACGCGTGGACCCGGGTGCGCGAGCAGGACGGCCGGCTAGGGGAGTGGTATCTCCACTTGTTCGCGCCGGAGCAGCCCGATCTCGACTGGACGAACCGCGAGGTACGCCAGGAGTTCGAGTCGATACTGCGATTCTGGCTGGACCGTGGGGTCGACGGATTTCGCATCGACGTGGCACACGGCCTGGCCAAGGACCCTGAGCTGCCGGACCTCGCCGGACGGCTCGAGACCGGAGGCCTTGCGGTGGAGGGCCATCCGCACTGGGACCAGGACGAGGTGCACGAGGTCTATCAGGCCTGGCGCGCGGTGCTCGACACCTATCCCGGCGACCGGGTCTTCGTCGGGGAGATCTGGGTGGCTGGCCCCGAACGGATGTCGCGATATCTGCGGCCGGACGAGCTGCACACGGGGTTCGGCTTCTCGTTCCTCGTCGCGCCGTGGACTGCTGCCACGCTGCGATCGGCAGTCGACGAGACGTTGGAGGCTGTCGAGTCCGTCGGGGCGCCGGCGACCTGGGTGCTCTCCAACCACGATGTCATGCGCACGGTCTCGCGATTGGCCCGACGGCAGACCGAGCGCCCGCGCTACGCGCTGGACGACCTGGTCGGCGAGGCACCCGACCTGGCCCTGGGCTCGACGCGGGCGCGGGCGGCGGCGCTGCTGATGCTCGCGCTCCCCGGCTCCGCGTACCTCTATCAGGGTGAGGAGCTCGGGCTGCCCGAGGTGGAGGACCTGCCGGAGGACGTGCTGGCGGACCCGACCTGGCGGCGGTCCGGCGGCCGGTTGCGTGGCCGTGACGGCTGTCGGGTCCCCCTGCCCTGGTCGGGGGAGAAGCCGCCGTACGG
>JAWWOM010000106.1:0-2650 GCA_033851655.1 Frankiales bacterium | reverse complement strand
GCTGGCCGGCGAACGTGTGCCCATGATCGCCGAGCGGATGTTCCTGAGTCAGAGCACCGTCCGCAACCACCTGACGTCTGTCTATCGCAAACAGGGCGTCCGGTCGCAGCAGGAACTCCTCAGGCTGCTGCGCGCGGAACCGACCATCCAGCCCAAGAGGGGAGATTTTGCCTAAACGGAAGGACACTTCCGCCGCCGATAGTCGAAAGGCGCGCGGAGCATCCGTCCCGGCATGCCTCCCGGCGCCGGGATAAGCGAC
The DNA here is from genome assembly GCA_033851655.1 of Frankiales bacterium. Classification (GTDB taxonomy): domain Bacteria; phylum Actinomycetota; class Actinomycetes; order JAWWOL01; family JAWWOL01; genus JAWWOL01. Next base: position 2,391 of record JAWWOM010000106.1, on the reverse strand, counting down.
GAGGAGGCCCATGTCCCTGCACCTGTACGGTTCGGCGGCCGCAGTCGACCTTTCCCTTTCCGAGGTGCTGGCCGGGCTCGACGCACTCGGCGTCTCCGTCATCATCACCGACCTGACCGGCAAGATCGTGGGCTGGAACGACGGCTCGGCCACGATGTTCGGCTGGTCCCCCGAACAGGTGCTGGGGTCACAGGCCACAGACGTCACGCGATGGGGCCTCAGCCAGTCCGACGTAGCAAGCGTGCTGCTGACCGCGGATGGCCGGCCCTGGTCGGGCGAGTCCGACGTCGTCTGTGCGACCGGCGAGCACCTCCGGGTGCGCATCTCCGCTGGGCTGGCAGGATCAGACAACAGCCTGGTGCTGTCCATCGCCGTGCCGGTGGAGCCGTCGCCTGCCGGCAGACTCCGCACCGAGAGCGGCGCTTCGACGTTCGACCTGCTCACCGGACTCCCCAACCGGAGCTACCTGACCGAGCGTCTCCAGCGGTCGGAGGAGCAGCAGGACGGTCCTGGTACCGGACTGGCCTTGTTGCTGGTCGACGTCGACCGGTTCAAGCTCGTCAACGACAACCGTGGCCATGTTGCAGGCGACGCGTTGCTCGTCGCGGTCGCCAACAGACTCAGGGAAAACTGTGGACTGACGGACACCGTCGCCCGGATCGGGGACGACGAGTTCGCCCTGGTGAGCACCGACCCCAAGCGGGCCCGTGCAATTGCCGAGCACATCCGTCGTGCGTTCAACGATCCGTGCGATGCCGGCGACACGCAGGTCCGGGTCAGCATCAGCATCGGCATCGCCACCACTGACGACGTCCCCATCGTCGATCTGCTCCAGTCCGCGGAACGAGCCCTCAAGTTCGCGAAGACGCAAGGCGGCGGCCGTATCGAGCTGCACAACTCGACCATGCGCGGCTCCACACAGGGACAGCTCCAACTGCTCACCGACCTGAGGCAGGCGATCACGACCGGCGCCCTCGCCCTCCACTACCAGCCGATCGTGCAGGCCCAAGGCCAGGTCGCCGCGGTGGAGGCGCTGCTGCGCTGGAGCCATCCCCGGCACGGCGCAGTCTCTCCGGCAGATGTCATCTCCTTGGCAGAGGACAACGGGCTGATGCCGGCCCTGGGCGCCTGGATCCTCAATCGCGCCTGCTCAGACATCGCCAACAGCGCGCACACCGGGGCAGCCGGCCTCCACGTGGCGGTCAACCTCTCCACCCGCCAGCTCGCCGACCCGGACATCGTCGAGACTGTTCGGCGCACGCTCAGTCAGTCCCGCCTCCCGGCCGAGCGTCTCGTCCTCGAGATCACCGAGACGGCCATGATCGCGGACCCCGAGACCACCTCACGCCGGCTGGACGACCTGAAGCGGCTGGGCGTCGGGCTGGCACTCGACGACTTCGGCACCGGTTACTCCTCCCTGGTCTACGTGCGCCGATTCCCGGTGGACATCATCAAGATCGACCGCTCCTTCATCGCCGGGGTGGACAAGAACAACGAGGACTTCGCCATCGTCGCCAGCCTCATCAACCTGGCGGGAGCGGTCGGTCTCGATGTGGTCGCGGAAGGCGTGGAGACGCCGGGCCAAGCCGAAATCCTGCGGCGGCTGGGTTGCACGTACATGCAGGGCTACCTCTGGAGCCCCGCCGTTCCGCTCCCCGAGCTCGCCGCCCTCCTCAAACCGGGCGCCATGCACCTGCTGGTGCAGGAGGCAGGTCGCCGGGCGAACGGGAAGCCACGCGGATCCATCGCCACCGACCACGAGACGAACGGGCGCATACTCGCGCTGCACCGTGCCGGAGCCTCGGCGAACAGCATCGCGGCGGCGCTCAACGCGGACAACCGGCGCACGCCGCAGGGCGCTCGGTGGCAGGCCAGCAGCGTGTCACGCGCCATCACTGAGCTCATTGCCAGCCGCGACGCGTGGTCCGGCACAGACGACTAGCTGCACTTCGCAGCCACCTTGGGGTGGCCCCTGCAGGGCTCGAACCTGCGACATTCTCGGTGTAAGCGAGATGCTCTTCCAGCTGAGCTAAGGGACCTTGCTGTCCTCACAGGCTACCGGTCCGCCTGCAGATCGCTGCCTCGCAGCACCCGGTCAAGAGCCCGGCTGACCTCGTCGGCGAACACCGGGTCGTAGGACCGGCCGGCGCCAGGCGCGGTCGCCTGAGGCGGGACGACGACGGACGGCGTACGGTCGCAGCCGCGGCAGTGGATCTCACCGAGGCTGCGGATCAGCGAGGTCGACCCGCACGACGGACAGCTGGCCAGGTGCGACTGCCAGTCCGGTTCGCGCTGGCAGTCCGGACAGACCAGGACCTGGGCATCGTCGCGGACGCCACGCTTCCACGCGCTCGGACCGCGTACCGGATCAACCGGTCGCGCGCCACAGCG
>JAWWOM010000086.1:0-6170 GCA_033851655.1 Frankiales bacterium | reverse complement strand
GGGCGGGGCGGGACGGGCAGCCGGCCGAGGTGGTGCTGTTCTACCGGCAGGAGGACTTCGGCCTCCGCAAGTTCTTCGCGTCGGGGGCGCCTGACGAGGTCGCGCTGCGCAAGGTGATGACGCTGGTCGGCCTGCACATGGAGATGGCCGGCCCGGTCTCGCCTGAGGACCTGCGCTCGGCGATGGATCTGTCGGCGCCCCGGCTGCGGGCTCTGGTCAACCTGCTCGAGCAGGCGGGCGCCTTGCTCGAGACGGCCGAAGGGCTGCTCGAGCCGTGCTCCGACTCACCCGACGCTGTGGCGGCAGCCCGCGACGCCATGCTCCTCGCCGAGGCGCACCGCAAGGTCGAGCAGTCCCGGGTCGAGATGATGCGCGGCTACGCCGACACGCAAGGCTGCCGCCGGCAGTACCTGCTCTCGTACTTCGGCGAGTACCTGGACCAGCCGTGTGGGCACTGCGACACCTGCGCGGCCGGGACGGCCCAGGAGGCGGCACCGCCGGAGGATTCCCCGTACCCCCTGCTGTCCTCGGTCCGGCACGCCGAGTGGGGGGACGGCGTGGTGATGCGTTACGAGGGCGACCGGATCGTGGTGCTATTCGAGGAGGTCGGCTACCGGACGCTGTCGCTGGACGCCATCGCGCACCGGGGCCTGCTGAGTGCCTGAGGCCGCGCCGGTTTGGGGGCAGGCATCGCCTCAGCGGCCAACATCTGCGACGATCACTGCACCATAGGTGTGGGGGGTGCACCGGAGTACGCAAACCCGCGGCGACCAGAGAGAGGAAGTGGCCATGGCACTCGACACCGTCGAGGACTACGCAGTCGTGGCCTACGTCGAGGACCAGGCCTGGCAGGTCGGCGTCCTCCCGGAGCGGTTGACCGGAGACCTGGACGGACTGGTTGCCGCGCTGCGCCAGCAGCCGGGCGAGACCGGAGCGCTGGGGCTGGTCAACGTCGCCGACGAGTTCTTCGTGGCGCTGCGGGTGATCGGCAGCGACGTGCGCTTGCTGCTCTCCGACGTGACAGCAGCGGTCGCCTGGGACCTCGCAGCGCAGGTGTGCGAGAGCCTCGACGTGCCCGTACCCGGTGATGACGACATCAACGACGTGTGGCCCGCCGGCGACCTGACCATCTTCGCGGACCTCGGCATGGACGAGATGGAGCTCGGCGCCGTGCTCGGCGACCTCGAGGCCTACGCGGACGAGATGCTCTCGGCGATCGCCGCCCGGTTGGGGTTCGGCGAGATGTATGAGCGGGCACTCGAGGGCGCAGTCCGCTAGGCAGATCAGACAGGGGAGACCAGAAGTGCCTTACTTTGCAGTAGCGCTGGCCCGCAAGGCCTCCGGCTGGACCGGCCAGGAGGTCGACCTCGACGAGTTCGAGGACCTCGACGGCGTGACCGAGCTGCTCCGGGACATGCTGACCGACGGCGGCGGCCCGGCATTGATGATGCTCGAGGAGAACGACGAGTACATGCTCGCCGTGCGCGTCGACGGCGACAACGACCCCCGCAGCTTCATCTCCGACGTCCGCGCCGTCGAGACCAGCGAGCTCGCGGCGAAGTTCTACGACCTCACCATGCCGGAGGTGATCATCGACGAGGACGAGGACGAGGAGTCGGCAGCCCGCCCCGAAGGTGAGCCCGGCGGCGACGACGCGATCGCCAGCGACCTGGGCACCCCCGCGGCCGAGCTGCTCGACCTCTGCTCCGAGGAGGGCAACCTCCCGGCAGACGTGATCTACGCCCTCTGTGAGCGGGCCGGCTGTGCCGAGGTGCTCGAGGACCTGCGCGGCGCGTGAGCGGTGAGTGGGACGGCCACATGCAGGCCGCGCTCGCCCTCGCCGTACGGGCGCTGCCGGCCGGAGACGTGCCCGTCGGGGCCATCGTCCTGAGCCCCGACGGTTTGGTCGTGGGGCAGGGCTTCAACGAACGCGAGCTGACCGGCGACCCCACCGCCCACGCCGAGGTGCTGGCGCTGCGGCGGGCGGCAGAACGGGGGCGCGACTGGCGGCTCGCCGGCCACACCCTGGTCGTCACCCTCGAGCCCTGCACGATGTGTGCCGGCGCCGCGGTCCTCGCCCGGGTCGACCGGATTGTCTACGCCGCGGCTGATCCCAAGGCCGGCGCGGTCGGTTCGCTGTGGGACGTCGTACGGGACCGCAGGCTCAACCATCGCCCGGAGGTCGTCTCCGGCGTCCTCGCGGACGAGGCCGCCGCGCTGCTGCGCTCGTTCTTCGCCGCACATCGCGACGGGAGCTCGGCGGGTCCAGTAGGCTAGCCGACGGTGGAGTCGCGTAGTGGCCGAGCGCGCACGCCTCGAAAGCGTGTGAGGGGGCAACTCCTCCGTGGGTTCAAATCCCACCTCCACCGCCAGGCCGGCGCGGTGTCTCGGGACACCCTTCAAGGTGTCTCGGGACACCGTTCGCGTTGTGGGCTTCGGCCTCCCTGCACCGCTACCTCAAGGGGCAGCCGCATCGGAAGGTTGTGACAGCGCTCCGTAGCGCGCGAGGACGGCGGCGCCGATCCGCTCGGCCGACAGGCACTCGAGGTACTTAGGCGGGCCACCGGCGGGGAAGAGCCGCTCGCCGGTGCCGAGGATCGTGGGGAAGCTCAGGAGCCGGTACTCATCGATCAGGTCCTCGGCCATCAGCGCGCGCACGATGCTCAAGCTGCCGGTGATGATCACATCGCGCTGTTCGCGCTTGACAGCGTCGACGAGGTCGCCGTCGACGACCCGGGAGTTCGCCCACGCCGACGCGTCGGTCAGTGTGCGGGAGACGACCAGTTTCGGTACGGCGTTCATCCGCGCGGAGAATGGGTCGTCGCGTCCCGGCCAGAGCCGCGAGAACAGGTCCCACGTAGTGCGCCCCAGCAGCAACACCCCGTCGTCCAGCGTGCTCCCGAGGCGGAACTTGTCGCCGGCGACCGTTTCGGGGCCATGCCGGAAAGCCCAGCCGCCGGTCGGCGTGCCGCCCGACCCGTCCGGGTCGGACACGATCCCGTCGAGGGTGATGAACTCAATGACGACGACGCTCACGATGGGTCCCTTCGATCGATGGTTACCGGTACGTACCGGCGGCATCGCCCGAACTCATCGCGCCTCGCGAATGTGGTGTCGCCATTGTGGCTTCGGGTCAGTCTTGGCATGCTGCAGGGATGCCTTCAGCTCCGCAGGTGTCCGCCGAGGACGTCGTCAACGCGCCGGCCGAGATCCAGTTGGGCGTGTTCCTGGATGAGCACCGCGTCGCCCTACGGGCTTGCTTGGACGGGCTGACCGAGGAGCAGGCGCGCCGATCCCTGGTGCCCTCGCGGACCACGCTGCTCGGGTTGGTGAAGCATGCGACGTTCGTCGAGCGGGTCTGGTTCGACGAAGCCATCACCTGCCGGCCGCGTTCCGAGCTGGGGATCGTCGCCACACCGGACGAGTCGTTCACCCTGGACCCGACGGACACCATCGCCACCGTGCAGCAGGCACACCAGGAAGCCTGTGAAGCGTCCCGTCTCGCCGCGTCCGGCCTGCGGCTGGACCACGTGGCGCGGGGCAACCGGCGCGGCCCGCTCCCCATGCGCTGGATCTATCTCCACATGCTGCGCGAGCTCGCTCAGCACTGCGGCCACGCCGACGTGCTGCGGGAGCAGATCATCGCCTCGCGGTAAGGCACCCGCTCCGCAGGACTCAAGCTTCCCGCCCCGAAGGAACCCGCCCACCGCGGCGTGGATGGCGGCGTTGACAGGCAGCAGAGCCCTGCCTATCGTTACAGCCATCACCTTGTACAAGGACCTGCTTGTGGATAGGGATTGGAGATCGAGATGAGCAGCACCACGAGTACGCAGACCGAGGACTTCACCGCGGTCCTGCATCTTCCCGCCGGCCCCGCCACAGTGGCGGCACTGTTCACCTCCGCCGCGGGCGTCAGCCGCTGGTGGGGCCCTACCGACGGCGATGGAGCGGCCGGCGGCACCCTGGTCACCAGCTTCGGCGATCACGGTGTCAACACGATGCGGGTCCTCGAAGCCGGACCCACCCGCGTGGTCTGGGAGTCCATCGCGTCCGACGGGACCACACCCACCGGACACGCACGGGAGTGGCTCGGCACGACGATGGAGTTCGACATCCTCCCCGCAGGCACCGGCACGGAGCTCCGCTTCAGGCACGTCGGCCTGACCCCGCAGCTCGCGTGTTGGGACGACTGCTTCGCCGCCTGGACGTACTTCATGGCGAGCATCCAGACCTTCGCCGAGACCGGCACCGGCAACCCGTTCGGCGTCTGAGGCACCATGAAGGGCGTGGCCGAGCCGAAGCAGTCGACGGCACCCGCAGCACCCGACGCGGTGCTGCGGGCGCTCGCCGATCCGCACCGCCGGCAGATCCTGCGCCTCGTCCAGCACACTGAGCTGCCTGCGGGACGGATCGCGGCGACCTTCCCCCTCACCCAACAGGCGGTCAGCCAGCACATCAGCGTGCTCAAGCAGGCCGGTCTTCTCACTGAGCGTCGCGAGGGAACCCGCCGCCTCTACGCCCTGCACCATGAGTCGCTCGAGCCCGTACGCGAGCTGCTCTCCGAGTTCTGGCCCGACGCGCTCAGGCGCCTGAAGAAGGCCGTCGAGACGGCCCAACCTCAACCACCGAAGAGGTAGCCGTGACCGCAGAGATCCACAACAAGGTCATCGTCGCGACCGAGTACATCAAGGCGCCGCCCGAGGTCGTGTTCCCCTACTTCACCGACCCCGCGCTCATCGTCACGTGGATTGGTGACCGGGCCGAGCTCGACCCGCGGCCCGGCGGCGTCTTCTCGCTCGACATGGGCGAGAGCCTCGCCCGTGGTGCCTACATCACCGTCGAGCCACCGCACCGCGTCGTGTTCAGCTGGGGCATCCCCGGCAGTCACCCGCTGCCGCCCGGCGCTTCGACCGTTGAGGTCGTGCTGACCCCTGACGGCGAGGACACGATGGTCGTGCTCACGCACCGCGGCCTGCCACCCACCCACCTCGGCGGCCACCGCGCCGGTTGGGAGCACCAGCTCGGGCGCCTACCCGCTGCGGCTGGCTGAAGCACTGGCCAGCCCTCGGCACGCCCGACCTAGCCGACTGAGCGGCCGGCCCCCAGTCGGTCGCTCAGCCAGCTGGTCAGCTCGTACGCGTCGAGCGGCCTGGCGATGAGAAATCCTTGCGCGCGCTCGCATCCGAGCTGCTGAAGCCGCTGGAGCTGCAGGGGAGTCTCGATCCCTTCCGCGACGACTGCGAGATCGAGGGTATGTGCCAGGGAGATGATGCCGGAGACGATGGCGTCGTCGCCCCGCTCGCTGCCGAGCCCGTCGACGAAGGAGTGGTCGATCTTGAGCTCGTCGACGGGGAACCGCTGCAGGTAGGCGAGCGAGGAGTAACCCGTACCGAAGTCGTCGATCGAAAGTCGCACCCCGAGGTCCTTGAGCTGACCGAGGATGACGTTGGCGGCGACCGGATCCTCCATCACCGTGCTCTCGGTCAGCTCGAGGGTGAGCAGCCCGGGTTGGATGCCGCTCGCCTGCACGCATTCCCCGATCGTCTGGACCAGGCCGGCCGCGCCGAGCTGGCGTGCGGAGAGGTTGACCGCCACGGACAGCGGCGGGTCGCTGTCGGCCAGCCGGCTGAGGGCCGCGGCCATCGTGCAGGCCTGGCGGACGACCCACTCCCCGATGGTCACGATCAGCCCGCTGTCCTCGGCGACCGGGACGAACGCGAGCGGCTCGACCTGTCCGTGGCCGGGCCGGTTCCACCGCAGCAAGGCCTCGACCCCGGCGACCCTGCCCTGGGTGAGGTCGAGCATCGGCTGGTAGTGCAGCTCGAGCTCGCCGCGCTCGACCGCGTAGCGCAGCTCCTGGGTCATGTCGAGGCGGGCCTTGGCCCGGCCGGACAAGGCGCTGTCGAAGACCACCACGCGGTCGCGACCGCGGTTCTTGGCCTCGAACATCGCGGTGTCGGCGTTGCGCACCACGTCCTCGGCGCTGTCACCGGGGCCGGCGATCGCGATGCCCGCGCTGACCGAGAGCTCGAGCGAGGCGCCCGGCACCGGATAGCTGCCTTTGAGCGAGGCGAGCAGCCGGTCGGCGAGCCCCATCACCTGGCTGGGGTCGTCCAAGGACTCACACACCACGACGAACTCGTCGCCGGCGAACCGGGTCACCGTGTCCG
>JAWWOM010000084.1:0-12946 GCA_033851655.1 Frankiales bacterium | reverse complement strand
CCGACGTCCGCGAGCTGACCGCCGACAGCAACGGGGTCGGCCTCAGCAAGCCGGCCACCGGCTCGAACGGCTACGGGAGCGGCCTCGGGGCTCCGGTCAGCCCGCCCCCGCCCACCCCGGGCCCGGTGCCGACCACCGAGCCGCCGAGCTCACAGCCCGGCAGCTAGCCCATGGTCTCGGTCTAGGGATGGTCGCCGAGCTGCGGTCGGGCGAGGTCGCTGGACCTGGTCTGGCCGCCCCGTCAACCGGCTTCGACGCCGCGCGGGTCGAACGCGCCGTACGCGAGCTGCTGCTCGCCATCGGTGAGGACCCGGCCCGGCCCGGCCTGCTCCAGACGCCGGCCCGGGTCGCCGGGGCGTACGAGGAGATGTTCGCCGGTCTGGGCTCCGACCCCGGCGAGGTGCTGGCGCAGACGTTCGACGAGTGCCACGACGAGCTGGTGCTGGTCAAGGACATCGCCGTCTACTCGGTCTGCGAGCACCACCTGCTGCCCTTCCACGGGGTGGCCCACGTCGGCTACATCCCCAACGAGTCCGGGCACATCACAGGGCTGTCCAAGCTGGCCCGGCTGGTCGACGTGTTCGCCCGCCGGCCCCAGGTCCAGGAACGGCTGACCAGCCAGGTCGCCGACGCGCTCAACGAGCGGCTGTCCCCGCGCGGCGTCATCGTCGTGGTCGAGGCAGAGCATCTGTGCATGTCCATGCGGGGGGTGCGCAAGCCGGGCTCGCGTACGGTCACCTCGGCGGTGCGGGGGGCCTTCCGGGACTCGCCCTCGACCCGCGCGGAGGCGATGAGCCTCATCCTCGGCCGGTGAGCGCGCCCATGGACTCGCCGGCCTCCGGCCGGTCCGCCGCGCCCACCGGTCCCCTCGACGAGGCCCCGCTCGAGGCCCCCGACGGCCTGGACCGCTGGCTGCCGTTCCGTGAGCGGCGGACCCGGCACACCTGGGTGCCCCGGCTGGCGGCCTACCTCGCGGCGTTCATCGGGCTGGTCGACCTGGCCAGCGCGTTGACCCGGCCGTTCCACCAGCGGCTGGTCGAGCTGAGCAAGGTCGTCCCTGGTGCGCTGACCCGGTCGGCGGCGGCCGCCACCGTGGTGACCGGCCTGCTGCTGCTGATGCTGGCCAAGGGGTTGCGCCGACGCAAGCGCAGGGCGTGGCAGTCGGCGTCGTTGTTGCTGGTGGCCAGCGTGGTCTTCCACCTGATCAAGGGCCTGGACTACGAGGAGGCCGCCGTCGCCCTGCTGATGCTGGCCGTCCTGGTCTACTTCCGCCGCGACTTCTACGCGGTCGGCGACCCCCGTACCCGATGGAGCGCGCTGGGGGCGTTCGTCGGGTTGTTCGTGGTGAACACCCTGGTGGGGTTGCTGCTGCTCCTGGCCGACCGGGACAGTGTCGCCGGGACCTACACCGTGTGGCAGGCCGTGAGCGAGGTCTGGCTGGGCATGGTCGGCGTTGCCGGCCCGATCCACTTCGCGGGGGAGCAGCTGCAGGACATCGTCTCCGACGTGACGTTGTCCCTGGGCATCCTGCTCGCAGTGGTCACCGCCTACCTCGCGCTGCGGCCGCCCGAGCCACCCGGCCTGCTGCTGCCGGCCGACGAGGCGCGGTTGCGTGAGCTGCTGTCGCGGCAGGGGACCAGGGACTCGTTGGGCTACTTCGCGTTGCGCCGGGACAAGAGCGTGCTGTGGTCGGCGACCGGCAAGGCGGCGGTGGCCTACCGGGTGGTGTCCGGGGTGATGCTGGCCAGCGGTGACCCGATCGGGGACCCGGAGGCCTGGCCGGGTGCGATCCGCCGGTTCCTCGAGGAGGCCGACCGGCATGCCTGGGTGCCGGCCGTGATGGGCTGCAGCGAGGTCGGCGGGGAGGTGTGGACCCGGGAGTCCGGCATGGACGCCCTCGAGCTGGGCGACGAGGCGGTGGTCGAGGTCTGCCGGTTCTCCCTGGCCGGGCGGCAGATGCGCAACGTGCGCCAGATGGTCAGCCGGGTCGAGCGGGCCGGTTACACCACCACCATCCGCCGGGTCGCCGACATCGGGGAGGCCGAGCGGGCGCTGCTGCGCGAGCAGACCCAGTCCTGGCGGGGCACCGAGACCGAGCGTGGCTTCTCGATGGCGCTGGGCCGCTTCGGTGACCCTGCCGACGCCGACTGCGTCGCGGTGATGGCGTTCAAGGACGCCACGCTGCGCGCCCTGCTGCACTTCGTGCCGTGGGGCGCCGACGGGCTGTCGCTGGACCTGATGGTCCGGGACCGCACCGCTGAGCCCGGTCTCAACGAGATGCTGATCACCGCTGCGCTGCAGGCCGCCCCCGAGCTGGGCATCACCCGCATCTCGTTGAACTTCGCGGTGTTCCGCTCCGCGATGGAACGCGGCGGCCGGCTCGGCGCCGGCCCGGTGCTGCGACTGTGGCGCTCCTTCCTGGTGTTCGTCTCCCGCTGGTTCCAGATCGAGTCGCTCTACCGGTTCAACGCGAAGTTCAGCCCGGACTGGCAACCGCGGTTCGTCTGCTACCCCACCGTCCGGGACATCCCGCGGATCGCGATCGCCGCCCTGGAGGCCGAGGCGTTCATCGTCTGGCCGCGACCGCACCTGCGGTTCATCCGGCGGCTGGTCGGATCGGGGTCGGCGTGACCGGGGTCGCGTTGCTGCCGGCCATCGACCGCTGCCGGGTCTTCGCCATCATCAACGTCACCCCGGACTCGTTCTCCGACGGCGGGCTGCACGAGGACACCGCAGCTGCCGTACGCCACGGGCTGTCCATGCTCAACGCGGGGGCCGACGTCCTCGACGTCGGGGGCGAGTCGACCAGGCCTGGTGCCACGAGGGTCTCCGAGGCCGCGGAGATCGCACGCGTCGTCCCGGTGGTCGAGGCGCTTGCGGCGGCCGGGGCGATCGTGAGCGTCGACACCATGCGCTCCGCCGTCGCCCGTGCGGCGATCGAGGCCGGCGCGCGCATCGTCAACGACGTCTCGGGGGGCCTCGCCGACCCGGAGCTGCCCAAGCTGGTGGCCGCGACCGGGGTCCCGTACATCCTCATGCACTGGCGTGGGCACAGCCAGACCATGCAGGAGCACGCGGTCTATCACGACGTGGTGGCGGAGGTGCGGGCCGAGCTGGAGCAGCGCCTCGAGGCGGTCGTCGCGGCCGGCGTCGACCCGGCGCAGGTCGTCCTGGACCCGGGCCTCGGCTTCGCCAAGACCGCCGAGCACAACTGGGCCCTGCTCGCCGAGCTGCCGGCGCTGCTCGAGCTGGGCCGGCCGGTGCTGGTCGGGGCGTCCCGCAAGGCGTTCCTCGGCCGGCTGCTGGCCGGCCATCCTGACCAGCCCCGGCCGGTCGGCGAGCGCGAGGACGCCACGACGGCGGTGACCGCCCTGGTCGCGCACGCGGGCGCCTGGGCCGTCCGGGTGCACGACCCGCGGCCGGCCGCCGACGCGGTGCTCGTGGCGCGCGCGGTACGGGACCACGAGAGGATGGTCCGGTGAACGACGTGATCGCACTGCGCGGACTGGCCTGCCACGGCAGCCACGGCGTCTACCCCGAGGAGCGCCGCGACGGGCAGCTGTTCGTCGTCGACGCCCTGCTGATGCTGGACACCCGCGCAGCGGCGGCCAGCGATGCGCTCGGCGACACGGTGGACTACGGCGCGCTCGCCCAGGCGCTGGCCGCTGTCGTCGAGGGCGAACCGGTCGACCTGCTGGAGACCCTGGCGGCGCGGCTGGTCGCGGTCTGCCTCGCCGACCGGCGGGTCGATGAGGCCGAGGTCACCGTGCACAAGCCGCAGGCGCCCATCCCGCTCTCGTTCAGCGACGTCGCCGTGACCGTTCGCCGTAGCCGCCGGGACAGCTCGTGAGCACGGTCGTGTTCGCCCTCGGCGCCAACCTCGGCAACCCGTACGAGTGCCTGCGCAGGTCATTGACCCTGCTCGCGGCGCACGAGGAGTGGGCGCTGACGGCCGTCTCGTCGGTCTACGTCACCGATCCGGTCGGTGGACCCGAGGGCCAGCCGCCCTACCTCAACGCGGTCGGACTGGCCGAGGTCGGCTTCGGTCCCCGGACGACGCTGGGGCTGTTCCATGTCGTCGAGGAGGCCTGCGGCCGGGTACACGACGAGCGCTGGGGCCCGCGGACCCTCGACCTGGACCTGATCCGGTTCGACGACCTGACCTCGGCGGACCCCTCGCTCACCCTGCCGCACCCCAGGGCGTACGAGCGCGGCTTCGTGGTCCAGCCCTGGCTCGAGGTCGACCCGGACGCCGCACTGCCGGGCATCGGCCGGATCGACCTGCTGCCGGCGGCCCGCCCGGACGCCGGCGTGCGCCGGCGCGAGGACCTGGTGCTGGCCGGACCGATGGGAGTGCTGCGATGAAGCCCACCTCACTGCGCTGGCTGGCCCTGGTGGCCCTGGTCACGGCCGGGCTGGCCTGGCTGGCGGTGGCGATCGTGTACGGGTCGCTGCCCCAGGTGCCGACCTACGCGCCGGTCAGCCTGGTGTTCCTCGCCGTGGCCGAGGGGGTGTCGGCGGCGTCGATCCGGGCCCGGCTGGCCGGGCGTCCGGGCACCCGCCCGATCGAGCCGCTTGCGGTGGCCCGGCTGGCGGCGCTGGCCAAGGCGAGCGGGCTCGCGGGGGCGCTGATGGCCGGCGGCTATGCCGGGATGCTGGCCTACTCCCTTCAGCACGTGGACCGCCGGGTGTCCGCCCAGGACGCGGTCGCCAGCGGTTTCGGCGTGGCCGCCGCCGCGCTGCTGGTGGTCGCGGCGCTGCTCCTCGAGCGCGCCTGCCGGCACCGCGACGTACCCCCGGGCGACGACAACCGGCCGCCCCGCGAGTGGGACCCGTTGCGGGACCTGCACGGCGGGGACGGCCTGCCGCCGGCACCGTGATCGGGGTTGAAACGGCGTCGGCCTGGCAAGGTGGTGGTCATGCCGATGAACCCTGAGACCTTCGCCCAGCTCGACGCCCTCAGCACCGAGGAGCTGCGCCAGCGCGCGTTCAAGCTGGCGGAGCACAACCACGACGTCGGATTCTTCTGGGACGTGGTCAAGCACCTGCCGGAGTCCGGGGCGCTCGCCGCCGAGGACGGCTCCCTGGGCAACATCACAGGCAGCCTGATCGAGACCGTACAGGCGGCCCACGAGATCTTCGGCGGCCACCTCGACCAGCTCGGCGCCGCCGAGCCGCTGCTGCGGGCGAAGTTCATCGACTATCTCGGCGCCGAGGCCGCTCCGGGCTGACCGGGACTGCGCCGCGTGGCCGACAGGGTAGCGTCGGACCCGTGGTCCTCCTCCGGCGTGATGCCGCTCCGGCACCGGCCCGGCTGCACCGGCGCCGCGCCTGGTCCCGTACGGCGGCAGGCCTGGCCGTTCTCGCGCTGGCCGCCGGGTGCCAGGGCAAGGCGTCCACCGGCGCGTCCGGAACAACCGCTGCGGGCGCCTCCGCCGGCCCGTCCGGCGCGGCGTTCCCCGGGGTGCCGACCGGCCCTGCCGCCACCACGGTCGGGCATCCGACCCGAGGGCCGCTGACCGTCGCGTCGGCCGGCTACACCGAGAGCGACGTCATGGCGGCGCTGTACTCCGCGCTGCTGACCAAGGGCGGCTACGCCGTCAAGATCACCGCGATCCCGATCACCGACACGCTCGAGACCTCGCTGGAGAAGGGTCTGGTCGACCTCGTCGCCCAGCCGGCCGCGGCCTACACCAACCAGCTGAACGCGCTGATCCGCGGCGCCGGGGCCGCCCCGGTGGCCTCCGGCGACGTGACCGCCACGATGGCTCAGCTCTCGCCACTGGCGGTTGCGCGCGGGCTCACCCCGCTGCACCCGACCGCGGCCGTCGACGAGTACGCCTTCGCCGTGAGCAAGGCCTACGCCACGCTGCACAACCTGACCACGCTGAGCGACCTGGGCCGGCTCGGCACGCCCGTCCGGCTCGCCGCGGGCGACGACTGCGCGACCGCCGCCTGGTGCCAGCCCGGCCTGTTGCGCACGTACGGGATCAAGGTCTCGGTGCTGGACCCGCTGGGGATGGACACCGTCGTGGCCAAGAACGCCGTGCTCAACAAGAAGGACCAGCTGGCCGCCGTGGTGACCACGGACGGGATGCTCGTCACGTCCAAGCTGGTGATCCTCACCGACGACAAGCACCTGCAGGCGGCCGGCAACCTGGTGCCGATCGTCAACACCAAGGCCCTGGCCGCGCACCCGGACATCGCGACCGACCTGAACAAGCTGGTCGCTGTGCTCAGCACCGGGGACGTGGCCCGGATGATCGCCGCGGTGGACACCGCTCGGCAGCGGCCGGCCGACGTGGCAGCGGCCTACCTCAGGAGCAAGAGCCTGTTGTAGGGCCCACTTTGCCTTACTTGTCGATGTCACCGACGACGAAGAACATCGAGCCGAGGATCGCGATCAGGTCCGGCAGCAGCGTCCCGGGCAGCAGCTCGGAGAGCACCTGGACGTTGTTGAACGACGCCGAGCGCAGCTTGAGCCGCCAGGGCGTCTTCTCACCGTGGGACACCAGGTAGTAGCCGTTGATGCCGAGCGGGTTCTCCGTCCAGGCGTAGGTGGCGCCCTCCGGCGCCTTGACCACCTTGGGCAGTCGCACGTTGACCGGCCCCGGGGGCAGGTCGGCCAGCCGGTCGAGGCAGGCGTCGGCGAGGTCGAGCGAGACGTGGACCTGCTCGAGCAGGCACTGGAACCGGGCCAGGCAGTCACCTGCGGTACGGGTCACCACGCGCAGGGTGTCCTGCAGCTCGCCGTACGCGAGGTAGGGCTCGTCCCTGCGCAGGTCGAGCGCGACGCCGGAGGCCCTGGCGATCGGCCCGCTGACCCCGTACTGCGCGATCAGCTCAGGGGACAGCACGCCGACGCCCCTGGTCCTGGCCTGGAAGATCTCGTTGCCGGCGATCAGTCCCTCGATGTCGGCCATGCCGTGCCGGACGTCGGCGACCGCACGCCTCACCCGCTCACGCCAGCCGTTGGGCAGGTCCTCCTTGAGGCCGCCGACCCGGTTGAACATGTAGTGCATCCGGCCCCCGGAGATCTCCTCCATCACCGCCTGGATCGCCTCCCGCTGGGTGAAGGCGTAGAAGACCGGGGTGATCGCGCCGATCTCCAGCGGATAGGAGCCGAGGAACATCAAGTGGTTGAGCACCCGGTTCAGCTCGGCCAGCAGGGTACGGGCCCAGATCGCGCGGACCGGCACCTCCATGCCGAGCATCCGCTCTACCGCGAGGACCACGCCGAGCTCGTTGCTGAAGGCGGACAGCCAGTCGTGCCGGTTGGCGAGCACCACGATCTGCCGGTAGTCGCGGACCTCGAACAGCTTCTCGGCGCCGCGGTGCATGTAGCCGATCACCGGGTCGGAGCGGACGATCCGCTCCCCGTCGAGGGTCAGCGCCAGCCGCAGCACGCCGTGGGTCGAGGGGTGCTGCGGGCCGATGTTCAGCGTCATCTCGGCCGTCTGGAGGTCGCTGGCGAAGCCCGCGGCACCGGCGCCGAGGCCCACCGTCGTCTCGCGCAAGCCGTGGTCCATCCGGCTATCGAACCATGCCGGCGTTCATTCGCCCCGGCGCGGGATCGCGACCCGGAACGTCGAGCCCTCGCCGGCGACCGACGTCACGTCGACCCGGCCGCCGTGCAGCCGGACGAAGTGCCGGACCAGGGTCAGCCCGATGCCCAGGCCGCCCTGCTCGCGGGTCGAGCCGCCGTCGAGCTGCAGGAACGGGTCGAAGATCTTCTCGATGTCGCCCGGCAGGATGCCCATGCCCTCGTCGATGACGGAGATGACGACCTCCGTCGGGGCCGTCTTCAGCCGTACCGTGATCGGTGCGTCGTCACCTGTCGAGAACTTCGCGGCGTTGGAGACCAGGTTGAACAGCACCCGCTCGATCTTGGCGGTGTCGGCCTCGCTGACGCAGGACTTGTCCGGCAGCTCCAGCGTCACCGGTCGGCCGAGGCGGTCCTCGAAGTCGGCGACCCACCGGGTCAACGCGCTGGTCCAGTCCACGATCCCCAGGTTGAGCCGGCTCTCGCCCGACTCCGACAGGGCCAGGTCCAGCAGCGACTCGATGAGGTCCCGCATCTGCCGGCTGCGGCTGACCAGCGCCTTGCGGACCTGCACGCTCTCGTCCGGGGACAACCGGTCGCCGGCCCGCATGAGGGTACGGGCGGCGAGCTCGATCGTCGTCGCCGGCGTCCGCAGCTCGTGGGAGATGGTGGCGAGGAACTCGTCCTTGCGCTGGTTCAGCTCGCGCAGCTGCCGGCTGACCTGCTGCTCCTGCAGCGCGGCGCGGGAGCTGCCGAGCGCCAGGCCGAGCTGCTCGGCGACGCCGCGCAGCCGGTCGGTGCCCTGCGCGTCAAGACCCTGGGGCTTGCGCCGGAAGACGATCAGCACCGCGATGATCTCGCCGTGGTAGCGGATCGGCACGCCCGAGTAGCGCTGGAAGCCGTGCCGGCTGACCGGATGGGCACTGGCGGTGACCTCGATGACGTCGGCCGACTCCTCCGCCTTGCCGCTGCTGGCCACCCGGTCCAGCAGGTCACCCCTGCCGATGGGGATCAGGCTGCCGACGTAGTCCGCGACCACGTCGGGCGGCAGGCCCGCAACGGCGGCGACCCGGTAGCCGTCCGGCTCCACCATGTTCAGGGCGGCGCCGTCCCAGCGGAGGGTCGCTCTGGCCACCTCGGCACCGCGCAGCGCGAGCTCGTCCGGCGACAGCTCGAGGATGGCGCCCTCCAGCACGGAGTGCAGCGACCGGTGTGCACGCATCGCCTCCCGCAGGACCTCGGACAGCTGGACGCCGAAGTGGGCCAGCAACAGCAGCGCCGCCAGCCGCACCAAGGCCGTACCGACGTTGATCAGGTGCTCGGGTCGGCCGGCCACGTACTCGAGGACCGCCACGTAGACGGGCAGCGCGTACCGGCCCGCCGGGGTCGAGAAGAACACGGCGGCGAAGATGATCGGCAGCACGTGCACCACGCCGAAGGCGGTGATGTTGTGGCTGAGGATCTCGGCGACGGTGATCTGCGACGCGTAGAGCAGCAGCAGGCAGAAGACGTGGACGTGCCTGGCCCGCTCGACGAACCCGGTGCGGACGGCGAGCTCGGTGACGACCAGCGCCAGCAGGGCATCCGCGGCCACGGAGAGGCCGCGCCACAGCGGATGCACCCCCAGCAGGCCGCCGAGGGCGACGACCACCACGCCGAGCCGGGCGAAGATGGGCACCAGGGCGCGCATCCGCGCGTCGATGTGCCGGTCGGCGAAGAAGCCGGCCTCAGGTCCGGTCGCCGCCGGGCCCGAGGCCGGCTCGTCGACGCTCAGCAGCCACCTCACACCCGGGACGTTAGGGCACGGACCGGCCCGTCGTCGCTATTCGCGCGAACCCGGTCCGTGCGCAGGGGCGGCGTACTCACGGTCGGCGCGGCTCCCAGCTGAACCGCCGTACGGCGAACGTCGCGGCCACCACCAGCCAGATCGCCATCACCAGCATCGACCGGCCGTCGAAGCCGGTGCCATGGTTCCGGGGGTCGAACACCGCGAACAGCGCCTTGGTGAAAGGCCGCACCGGCAGGTAGTCGGCCACCTTGGAGATGACCGACGTGTCCTTGATCGGAAAGAAGGTGCCGCTGAGGAACAGCACCGGGAACAGGGCCAGGTTGACCATCGGTCCCGCAGCGTCGGCGTTGGGTACGAGGTTGGCGATGCTCACGCCCAGCGCGCAGAAACAGGTGCTCCCCAGGACCACGGTGGCGAGCAACGCGAGCACGTGGCCGTGCCAGCGCAGCCCGAAGGCCAGCGTCCCCAGCCCGAGGGTCACCACGACGAGCAGCAGCGCGACGAGCAGCGAGTTGGCGATGTAGCCGCTGACCGCCGCCCAGGAGGGCAGCGGGGTGGCCCGGAGCCGCTTGAGCTGGCCGGAGTCCCGGCGCAGCGGGATCTGGATGCCCAGGGCGGTGTAGCAGGCGGAGATCACCCCGTAGGCGGTGATGGCCGGCACGAAGTACTGGTTGTAGCTGACGTTGCCGAGGTAGTCGATCCGGTTGCTGCCGAAGACCGCAGCGAAGATGACCAGGAACATCAGTGGGAAGGCGAACGTGAACAGCGCCGCCGGCGGGTTGCGCCAGAACGCCTTCTGCTCGTACTTCACCTGGTGGGCCAGCAACATCGGCGGACTCATCGTCATGCGGACACTCCCGCCGGGGACTCGGCCGCGGCCCTGGTCAGCTGAAGGTAGACGTCCTCGAGCGACGGCCGGTCGACGCTGAGGCCGGCCAGCTCGACCCCGCGGTCGAGAGCCCAACCGGTCAGCCGGTGCAGGACGCGCAGCTCGTCCTCGGAGCGGATCACGACGGTCCCGGCCGCAGCCACCGTCTCCGGCCGGTCCGGCAGCTCCTCGACGGAGACACCTGCCGGCAGCTGGAACCGGATCCGTGCGGCCGCGGTGTCGCGTCCGCCGAGGGCTTCCGGCGTGCCCTCGGCGACGATCTCACCGGCGGCGATGATGGCCAGCCGGTCGGCGAGGGTCTGCGCCTCGTCCATGTAGTGCGTGGTCAGGACCACGGTCGTCCCGGTGCCGGCCAGCGTGCGGACCAGCTGCCAGGACTCGCGCCGGGCGGACGGGTCGAAGCCGGTCGTCGGCTCGTCGAGGAAGACCAGCTCCGGTCGGCCGACGATGCCCAGGGCAACGTCCAGCCGGCGCCGCTGACCGCCGGAGAGCGACTTGACCCGCTGGTCGCTCTTGGCCTCGAGGCCCACCAGCTCGATGACCTCGGTCACCCCGCGCGGCTCCGGGTAGTAGCCGGCGGTCCGCTCGAGCACCTCGCGCACCGTGAGGTAGGCCTCGACCGCCGTGTCCTGCAGCACGATGCCGACCCGGCTGCGCAGTGCCAGCGGCCGGCCGGCCGGGTCGAGCCCGAGCACGGAGACCGAGCCCGCCGTTCGGTCCCGGAAGCCCTCGAGCACCTCCAGGGTGGTCGTCTTGCCGGCGCCGTTCGGCCCGAGCAGCGCGAAGACCTCGCCGCGCCGGACCTGGAACGAGATCCCGCGCACCGCCTCGAGGTCCCCGTAGCTCTTGCGCAGCCCCTCGACCACGATCGCAGCGCTGTCCGTGTTCACCATGTGCACACCTTCCTGTGGCCCTCAACCTAGCGAGGAGGCCGCCGCGTCGAGGACCTCGGGCAGCCGCATCCGCACCGGGCGCAGCAGCCACCGGAAGCCGCCGAGGCCGTGCGGGTCCAGCAGCTCAGCGGCCTCGCTGGTCCGCTGAAGGGCTCGCAGGTAGCCCGCCGGGTCGGTGCTCGCCAGCTCGCGCGGCGGTCGCGCGGCCGAGATGCCGAGCAGCGACAGGGCCTGCCGCTGGGTCATCATCGAGGCGCCGCCGCCGGCCCGGGCGCAGGACTCGAGCAGCACGTGGGCGGTGAGGTCGCACGAGCCGTCTGGTACGGGGGGGACCTGCCGGCCGTCGCGGAAGCCGGCCAGCGTCCCGGTGTCGTGCGGGACCTCGCCGAAGGCGTAGTCGATGGCGACGGCCAGCCCGGTGCCGATCCTGCCGGCGGCCTCGGCCCAGGCGTCGTCCCTCGGCCAGCCCACCTCGATCCGGCTCCCGAACGCGGCCGCCCACTGGGAGCACCAGGCCAGGTCCCGGTCACCGGGCGGGCCACCTGCGCGTTCCCGGCCGGTGGGGTCGACCTCGATCAGCCGCCCCTCCACGATGACGTCGAGTGGGATGTTGTCCAGCCACTCGTTGGCTACGAGCAGCCCGTACGGGAGCTCCTCCAGCTGGTCCAGCCCGGGGCGCCACTCGATGCGGTCGGGCAGCTCGGCCGGTCGATCGACCACGTCCACCCCGATCAGCCGCCATCCCGCCGGCAACAGGCCGGTGAGCTGCCCCAGCAGCTCACCTCGTCCCGCCCCGACATCGACGACGGCGAACTCCGGCGGCCGGCCGGCCTCGGTGAACACGGCCATGGCCAGCCTGGCGACCGCCTCGGCGAACAGCGGAGACGCGTGCACGGACGTGCGAAAATGCGCAGCCGGCCCGGCCGGGCGGCGGTAGAAGCCGTCAGGTCCGTACAGCGCGGTGGTCATGGCCTCTCGCCAGGTCTGCCAGGTCACGGGCTGACAGTACGGCCGCCGCCCGCCGACGACAGCGGCAAGGCGCTGCCAGGGCGTCAGCCCGTGGTGCCGTCCCCGCTCTCCATGAGCAAGCCCGTGCTGTCGCTCTCGATCGCCCAGCTCGCACAGGGTCTGGCGACGGGTGTGGCGGTGCCTGCCGGCCCGACCGGGGCACAGGTCTGGCCGGTCCAGACGAACACCCAGACCAGCGCGCTCTGCGGCTGCTGCGAGGGGTTCTTGGTTGCCATGGCCAGGCTGATGGTCGGCCCGGCCCCGGTCGTCGGCGGACCGAGGGCCACCCCAGGGGCGAGCAGCGCGACGTAGGCCTGCTGCGCGCTGCTTCGAGGCATCACGCCGGGCGGCGGAGCCACCAACCCGAAGCCGGTGTCGGCGAGCACCCCGGTTGCGTTCACCAGCCGGCCGCCGGACACCGCGTCCGGCTGCCCAGCCGGCCCGTTGACGCGGTCTCCCTTGGCGGGCACCGGGTCGTTGGCGGTCCCGGGCGCTGGCGGCCGGGCGGAGCCGGATCGCTGCAATGCCCAGCCGGTGCCGCCGACCACGATGAGGACGGCCAGAGCCGATGCCAAGACAAAGCGACGGCGGCGCTGCCGGCTCGCGGCCGCAGGCAGCTGCGCGCCGCCCGGACTGTCGGCGTAGCTCTCGAAGTCGCCGCTCGGCACGCTGCTCATCTGCAGGCCTCCCCGCATCACTATCGCCCAGGAAGCCGGTGCGGTTGCGTCGAGCGGAGAACTCGGGAATGGCGGCGTGGGTGGTTGGATTGGCGCGGCTGCCGGGGAGACCGGCCGCAACGTCCGGGAGGGTCGATGGCTGCGGGC
>JAWWOM010000068.1:0-7791 GCA_033851655.1 Frankiales bacterium | reverse complement strand
TGACGCTGCCCTGCAGTGCGTCGCCGCGGAAGTACTTCTCCAGCAGCAGGAACAAGACGATGAGCGGCACGATCGTGACGAGGCCGCCGGCGATCAGGACGGGGACCAGCTGGGCCTTGCTGCCGGTTTCTGCGGCGTGGGACAGGGAGGCGAGCCCCACCGTCAGCGGGTAGGAGCTGTTGCGGCTGAAGATGACCAGCGGCAGGAAGTAGTTGTTCCACACGGCAACCACGCTCAGCAGCAGCACCGTGACGGCACCCGGCATCATCAGCGGAACGCCGATGCGCAGGAACACCCTCAGCTCGCCAGCGCCGTCGATGCGGGCGGCGTCCATCAACTCGCGGGGGACGGAGGCGTCGATGTACGTCCGCATCAGGTAGACGCCGACCGGGGTCACCATGCTCGGCAGGATCATGCCCCAGATGGAGTTGATCAGGCCGACCTTGGCGTAGACCAGGTAGAGGGGCAAGGCGATCGACGTGATCGGGATGAGCAGCGTCGAGAGGATCAGGCCGAAGAGCGACTTGGAGCCGCGGAAGCCGTACCGGGAGAAGCCGTAGCCGGCAAGAGCCGACAGAACGGTCGCGCCGATGCCACCGAGAGCGGCGTAGATCGCTGTGTTGGCCAGCCATTGCGCGTAGACGCCGGCGCCGCTCGCGTTGGTGAACAGCTCTTTGAGGTTGGGCCACAGCCTGAACGGGCCGGCGAACCAGAAGCCGAACGACTGGTAGACGTTGGCCTGCGTCTTGGTCGCGTTGATGACCAGCCAGACGATCGGCGCCAGGATGAACAAGGCGAACAGCGTTGCGAGCGCGGTCGCGGCGACGGTGGCCCCGCGGGGCAGCCCGTACAGGTGTACGGGGATCGCGGGGCCTTGCTTGGTCTTGCGCCGCCGGGGAACCTGCCTGGTCATCACCGTCATGACAGCTCCCCGGTCCGGCGGCGTAGAGACACTGACGCCACCGAGATCCCGCCGATCAGCAGGCCGAGGACGACGGCGGCTGCTGCGCCGAGGTTGTACTCGGCACTGCCGATGGCGGTGTTGTAGACGTACAGCGATGGGGTGAAGCCGAACGACACCGCCTGCGGCTGGAATGCCGACAGGATCGAGGGTTCGGTGAACAGCTGCAGTGCGCCGACGAGGTTGAGGAAGCAGAGCATCACCAGCGCAGGCCGTACCATCGGCACCTTGATCCGGCGCACGATCGTCGTGAACGAGGCCCCGTCGAGGATCGCGGCCTCGGTCAGGCTGCTCGGGACCGCCTTGAGTGCGGTGTAGAGGATGGTCATGTTGTAGCCGGTCCACTCCCACACCACGATGGCGATGATGGTCGGGACGATGAGCCGGCTGGAGAAGAAGTTCGGGTCGTGCATGCCCAGGGTCTTGGCCAGCCGGGTGTACGGGCCGAACGTCGGCAGCAGCAGGAACGACCACATGACCGACGCCACCACGGCAGGCACGGCGAAGGGCATGAAGTAGACCAGCCGGAAGAACCTGCCGTACCGCGCGAGCCCGGCGTCGAAGATGACGGCGAAGAAAAGCGCCAGGCCCAGGGTCAGGGGCACCTGGATCGCCGCGAAGAGGGACACCCGCTCGACGCCGGACCAGAACTGCCCAGAGGTGAGCACCGTCCGGTAGTTGGCGAGGCCGGAGTAGGACGTGCCGCCGATGAGCTTGGTGGTGTACAGGCTGCTGTAGATCGCGTAGCCGATGGGCACCAGCATGAACAGGGTGAGGATCGCGAGAAACGGTGACACGAAGGCAAACCCGGTGAGCTCGCTACGCCGCCGGGACCGGCTTCGCCGCGGTCGGGTGGGCGCGCCGGCGTCATGCTCGGTCCCTGCGGCCTGCCTCACTTCGTGGTCCTGGGTCATCGACATCGTCCACCTCCCTCTGCTCATGCGGTCAGTGTTGTCCGGCGCCGGGCCCGACGCACAGCTGACGGGCCCGGCACCGAGATCAGGACGTGGTGACCGTGAAGCCCTGTGACTTGGCGTACTTGACCATGGCGTCCTGGTAGTTCTTGAAGGCGTCCGGCAGCGTGGTCGTGCCCTTGGTGACGCCGGCGAACGAGGTGGTCCACTGGGTCAGCGCTGCCGTCATGAACGGCGGCCACTGCGGCGCGACCATGTGCTGGGCGGCCGTAGCGAACACGGTGTTCGGGGTCGTGTCGCCAGAGATCGGCAGCTTGCGGGCCAGGAACGACGGGTCGTTGAGCAGCGGCAGGTAGGCCGGGAAGGCGCCGGCGATCGGGCCGCTGAGGATCTTCCACGCCGCGTCGCTGCCGCCGAACCACTCGGCGAACTGAGCAGCAGCGGCCTGGTGCTTGCTCTGGGCGAACACCGCGACGGTTGATCCGCCCCAGTTGCCCGACAGGTTGTCCCCGGCCTTCGCCTGCGGCATCGGGGCCGCCTGCCAAGCGCCGATGGTCTTCTTCATGCTCAGCTGCATGCCGACCGGGCCCCAGGCGGGGCTGAACCGTACGGCGTTGATGCCACCGTCAAAGTTGGCCCACTGGGCGGGAGAGAAGTCGGCGACCGTGGTCGCCTCCTTCTTGCTGAGCAGGTCCTGCCAGTACGTCGCGAATGCGGTCTCGGCGGCACCGGTGAAGTTGATGCCGACGCTGCTGCCACCGGTGTAGGTGAACGGGAAGGCGTTGTCCTCCTGCATCAGGGCGAGGACGGCCTGTGCATTCTCCGGGTCGATGTTGGCCAGAGTCGCTGTCGGGTCGGCAGAGTGCAGCTTGGCCGCGGCCGTGGCGAAGTCGGCCCAGGTGGTGGGCACGGTGATCGCGTACTTCTTGAGCAGGGTGGAGTTGTAGTACTGCACGAGCGGGCCGAGATCGACCGGCATCGCGTACACGGCCGAACCCTGGCTGGCCTGCTGCCAGGCGACCGGTGCGATCTTGGACTTGTAGTCGTTGACGCCGAACTTGGTCAGGTCGACCAGACTCTTGGTGATCTCGAAGGACGGCAGCGAGAAGTACTCGACCTCTGCGATGTCTGGGGCGCCGCTCTTGGCCTTGATGGTGTTGCCGATCTTGACGTACTCGTCGTTGGCGGCGCCGTTGTTCTCCAGCGTCACGCAGATGTCGGGGTGGGTCCGGTTGAACTCGTTGACGACCAGGTTGTAGCCGGCCGCCCAGCCCCACATGGTGAGCTTGGTGGCGCTGGCGGAGCAGGCCACCGGCTTCTCGCTGGCGGAGCCGGCCGATGGCGCTGCCGATGGGGCCTTCGTGGCGGCCGGAGCACTCGCGGAGGCTGCCGCTGTGCTCGAGGCGGCGGTGGCGCTGGCGGGCGCAGCTGTCGCGGATGCCGCACTGGTCGCTGCCGAGCTGGTGGGGCCTCCGGCCGACGGCGTCGAGCTGGAGCCGCCGCACGCGGTGAGGGCGGTTGCCGCCACCAGGGCGACGGCCAGTGCCGGGCGCCTGCTGACGAGCGGGAGACGACGGCCCGGTGCGGGCGCGGCTCCTCGTGATCGCTTCATTGCCACCTCTTGGTCGGTTGGGTGTTCGGGGTAGATGTTGGCTGGTGTGGCCTTGGGGAGGTCTGTGGGGTCCCGTACAGCGGAGATCAGTGGACCCGCCGCTGCAACGTTGCAGAACAGTAACTCGGCCCATTGCTACGTTGCAATAGCCGTTAGTATCGACTTCATAACGCCGTCCCTGGCGTCGCGGGCCGGTCAGAAAGCGTGCAGGAAGTGGGGAGTGATGGCGTCGTCCCGCCTCCGCGACGTGGCCGAACGGGCCGGTGTCTCGATCCGGACCGTCTCCAACGTGGTCAACGGCTACGCGCCGGTGGCCGACGACACCCGGCGCAGGGTCGAGGAGGCCGTGGCTGCGCTGCGCTACCAGCCCAACCTGCTGGCCCGCAACCTCAAGCGTGGCCGCAGCGGCATCCTGGCGCTGGTCGTGCCGGAGCTGGACGTCCCCTACTTCGCCGAGCTGGCCCGGGCCGTCATCGCCCAGGCCCGGCTGCACGGCTACACGGTGGTGGTTGACCAGACCGACGGTGAGCCCGAGCGCGAGCGCGAGCTGATCATGGCGAACGCGCGCGGGGCGCTGTTCGACGGCGTGATCCTCAGCCCGATGTCGCTGTCCCAGGGCGAGCTGGCGGAGCGAGACTCGCTGATGCCGCTGGTGCTGCTGGGCGAGCGGAGCGTCACCGGCGGCTTCGACCACGTGGCGATCGACAACGTCACGGCTGCGCGTGAGGCCACGGCGCACCTGTTCGGCCTCGGTCACGAGCGGGTGGCCGCGATCGGCGACCAGCCGTACGAGACCGGCGACACCGCCCAGCTGCGCACCGCTGGCTTCCGGCTGGCCCATGAGCAGGCAGGCAAGCCGGTCGACGAGTCGCTGATCGTCGGCTGCACCCGGTTCCACCGGCAGGACGGGGCAGATGCCATGGCGACCCTGTTGGCGCTGCCCGAACCGCCCACCGCGGTGTTCTGCTACAACGACCTGCTCGCGCTGGGAGCCATGCGGGCGCTGCTCAGCCGCGGACTGCGGGTCCCCGAGGACGTTGCGGTCATCGGCTTCGACAACATCGAGGACGGCCGATTCGCCACCCCGTCGCTGAGCACGGTCGCGCCGGCCAAGCAGCAGATCGCCGAGCTGGCGGTCGACCGGCTCGTGGCGCGGCTGGGGGCCGATGCCGACGAACCGCCCTCCGAGCTGTGGGCCGAGCACCGCATCGAAGCCCGCGAGAGCACCCTCGGCCGCTGAGTACGGGAGGGCCGGCGAACCGACCCTCCCGTACGACCTTGGACGCGTTCTACGAGCCGGCGGACACCAGCTGGCGCTCCAGCCGCTGGCCCTCGATGTCGGCGTCCGGCACGAGGCGGGCGAACCACTGCGGGTGGTACCAGAGCCGCGACCCGAGGATGGCCATCGCTGCTGGCACCAGGGTGAGCCGCACGACGAAGGCGTCGAAGATCACGCCCACCGCGAGGGTGAACCCGATCGCCTTGATGGCCGGGTCGGCGGCGAAGACGAAGGCGACGAACACACCGAACATGATCAGAGCGGCAGCGCTGACCACGCGGGCGGACTGGCCGGTGCCGCGTTCCACGGCGCCGCGGGCGTCACCGGTGAGGGTGAAGTCCTCCTTGATCCTCGAGACCACGAACACCTCGTAGTCACTGGACAGACCGAAGATGATCGCCAGCAGCAGCACCGGCAGGAAGCTCACGGTCTCGCTCGGAGTCACCCCGAGCAGGCTCGCCCCCCAGCCCCACTGGAAGACGGCCACCTGCGCGCCGAAGGCTGCGCCGACCGAGAGCAGGAACCCGATGATCGACTTGAGCGGCACCAGGATCGTCCGGAAGGCGAAGGTCAGCAGCAGGAACGCGAGGCCGACAACGACGGCGAGGAAGACCGGCATCGCAGCCGACAGCTTGGCCGAGGTGTCGATGTTGGAGGCGGTCGTCCCGCCGACGAGGTAGCGGATGCCCGTACCCGCTTCAATTGTCGGGCGATCGTGCCGGATCCGGCTGACCAGGTCCGCGGTTGCCTTGTCGTTCGGCCCGGTCTGGGGGATGACCTGCACGATGGAGACGCCGTTCTGTACGGCCCCCGTGGTCACTGTCGCGACATCGGGCTCGGTGCCCAGCCGCTGCGCGACACCAGCCAGCCCGGTGGAGGTTGCCGAGGTGGTGTCGGCGACGACCAGCAGCGGCCCGTTGAAACCCGCCCCGAAGTGCTCGGTGGTCAGGTCGGAGGCCTGCCGGATGGTCGTGTTCTTTGGCTGGGACTCGCCCCCGGGCAGGCCGAGGTGGATACCCGCGACGGGGACCGTCAGGACCGCCAGGGCGGCGACTCCGCCTACCAGCAAGGGGATTCGGCGCCGGATGACGAACCGGGCCCACCGGGCGCCCCAGGTCCGGTGTGGCTCGGCGGCCGCCCGCCGGGCGGTCCGCTCGGCGTGGTCTCGCAGCCCCGGCAGGCTGAGGAACCGGGTGACCCGCTGGCCGGCGAAGCCGAGCAGAGCCGGCAGCAGGGTGATGGCGATGAGCAAGGCGGTCATGACGGCGCCGGCAGCGCTGAGACCCATGACGGTCAGGAACGGGATGCCGACGACGGACAAGCCGGCGAGGGCGATGACGACGGTGAGGGCGGCGAAGACCACGGACCCGCCGGCCGTGCCCAGGGCCAGGGGGACGGACTCCTCCGGGCTCATGCCGTTCAGCAGGTTGGTCCGGTGCCGGGAGACGATGAACAACGCGTAGTCGATGCCAGTGGACAGCCCCAGCATCAGGCCGAGCGACGTGGCCGCGGACGGGACGTCGACCACAGCGGCGACCGCGCCGACTCCCATCAGCGCCGCGACGACGCCGAGCAGGGCGGTGGCGATCGGCACACCGGCGGCCACCACTGACCCGAAGGCAACCAGCAGGATCAGCGCGGCGGCGAGAATGCCTACCAGTTCGGGAGTCTCAGACAACCTGGCGTTGGACCCGGGGTAGACGCTGCCGGAGTACTGAACGTTGAGTCCTGCTGCTTTGGCAGGGGCGACCGCCCTGACGACGGCGTCGAGCGACGAGGTCTTCACGTTGGCCTCGCTGGCGGAGAACTGCACGCTGGCCAGCGCGACCTGCCCGTCGGGCGAGACCAGCCGCGGGTTGAACGGGTCACTCGCAACGGTGACCTGGGGTACGTGCGCCAGGTTGGCTACCGCTGACTCGATGGCCGCCTTCGGGGCGGGGTCGGTGACCTTGGTGCCGTTCGCGGCCGCGAAGACGACCTGTGTCTGGCCGCCGCTGAACGCCGGGAGCTTGTTCTGCAGGACGTTCAAGGCGTTCTGCGACTCCGTGTTCGGGACGGAGAAGCTGTTGTTCTCCTTGCCCCCGGCACCGAGAGAGATGGCGATGACCGCCACCAGGACGAGCAGCCAACCGGCCAGGACGGCCCGGCGGCGGCGATAGGCGAAGCGCCCGAGGCGGAACAGGTAGACGGACATTGCGGCTCTCCTGACCTGACGTTGGTTGGCCGTTCGACTAATAACAGAGAACCAGTCCGTTAGCCGATCGTCAAGTGAGTGATTAGTCGAGCGGCCAATGTATGCTGGCACCATGACCACGGAGAAGACCCTCATCACGAGGGCTGAGCAGGCCGAGCGAACCCGCCGGCTGGTGCTGGAGACGGCCCAGCGGCTGTTCGCCGAGCACGGCTACGACGCGACGTCGCTGCAGATGATCGCTGACGCCATGGGGGTGCGGAAGGCCAACGTCTACTACTACTTCCACACCAAGGCGGAGATCCTCGAGGCGGCCGTGGCGCCGACGTTCGACGCGATGCGCCGGCTGCTGGACGAGGGAGAGGCCATCCGCGGCAAGCGGGAGCGGACGGAGCGGCTGGTGGCGGGCTTCGCCGAGCTCATGGTGGCGAGCCGTGCCCTCACCGCGCTCGCCGGCAGTGATCCGGCGCTGCGCCGACAGAAGGAGTTCGACGCTCCCGCGACGGAGCTCCGGGCACGAACCGAACGACTGTTGTTCGGTGACAATCCGACCCCGGACGAACGCCTCGCCTACCACCTGATCGACGCGGTGCCGGACTTCGTCTCGCAGCTGGGGGACCTCAGCGACGACGAGCTGCGCGACACGTTGACCCGCACCTGCATGCGGCTGCTTCGCCCACGGTGACCCGACTGCTCATGAATCGACCGGAAATGCCGATATTGGTCAGTGGTGACACCTGTCGCCCGCCCCGTCACCATCTCCAGTCAGGACCGCATGCTGAGAAGACGGCGTGGGGAGGCGAACCGGCCACGCTCGTGGAGCCTGCGCCGTGA
>JAWWOM010000060.1:0-4325 GCA_033851655.1 Frankiales bacterium | reverse complement strand
GAGCGGGGTCGCATGGGGGGCCAGTCACCGCGCTCAGAGCCCGCGGCCTCGCCCGTGGTCCGGTCGCCGGCCGATGGGCGACTCGTTCACCACGGGCTGGCCA
Organism: Frankiales bacterium; assembly: GCA_033851655.1. Taxonomy (GTDB): domain Bacteria; phylum Actinomycetota; class Actinomycetes; order JAWWOL01; family JAWWOL01; genus JAWWOL01. The sequence continues at coordinate 4,222 of JAWWOM010000060.1, read as the reverse complement.
GTTGCGTTAGGGCGCAGGTTTTGCGCCCGCTCTGCAGGTCAGAGAGCGGAGGGCGTGGGATTCGAACCCACGATGGGTTGCCCCATAGCGGTTTTCAAGACCGCCGCCATCGGCCTCTAGGCGAGCCCTCCCAACAGCGTCACCATCATGGCAGACGCCGAGCGCAGGCTAGAGGACCCGGAACCGGGCCTTGACCGTGGTCACGTGCCCGGCCTTGTTGACCAGCCGCAGCAGCACGACGTGGATGCCCTTGCGCAGCCCGGCCAGCCGGACCGCCTTGACGTGGATGGCGCCGCTGGCACCGGCCTTGGCCGTACGGACGACCTTGCCGTCGAGGGTGTACGACGCCCGCGCCTGGCCGGTCACGGTCGGGAGAATCAAGTATTTGGTCCCGTGCAGCACCGCCTGGTCGAGGCGGACGGTCGGTCGGCCGGCCAGCGCTGAGCTGACCCGCAGCAGCCGCGTGGTCAGGCTCTTGACCGCTGGCACCGAGACCGTGAACACCGCCTTCACCGTCGACTTGGCACCCGAGGACGAGGTCACCAGCGCGGTGATCGTGTGCTTGCCGAGCTTGAGCCGGCTCATGGGCAGCGGCTTGGCGCCCGTGCTCGCGGTGCCGACCATGTCGTACTCCGCTGAGGTCTCCGTACGGTAGGGCTTGCCGTCCAGGCTGAACGTCACCATCCGCACCGGCGACGTCGTGGCGTAGAAGATGTACGGGGACTTTCGGACGACTGCCTTGTTCAGCGCCAGAGGGGCGCTGCGGTCACTGCGGAAGCTGACCAGCAGGCCGGTGGTCGGCGCCGCTGAGGCGGCGGGCGGGGCAGGCGCGGGGGGAACCGGAGCCGGGGGTGCCGGCGGGGTGGCTGCCGGCGGCGCGACCGGGTTGCTCACCGTCGCGGGCGCGGAGGAGAACACCTGGGCGTACTCGGCCGCAGCCTTGGGGAACAGCCCCGAGTCGAGCCGGAACCGGCTGCAGCTGTTGTCGTCGACCTGGAAGTAGGACTCGTACGCGACGTCGTGGCTCGAGACCCAGGCGTGCATCTGGTCGATGAAGTACGGGTCGTCCCCGCCGCCGTGGCCGTTGCACTTGTAGACGACGCCCCACTCCGGGATCGACATCCGCTTGCCGTGCTGTCCGGCGAACGAGGCGAGCCAGTTGAGGCCCCAGGTCTGGGTCACGATGTGGTTCCAGACCTGCGGGTGCGCGCTCGGCGTGTAGTCGGTCGCCCAGGACGTGTCGTAGTTGTCCACGCCGATCAGGTCGACGTAGCCGTCGCCCGGATACATCGGCTCGGGGTTGGCCTGGCCCATGGCGACGTTCCAGTCGAATGTGAAGTGCTGGCCGGAGACACTGCGCATCGCGGTGACGGCCTGCCGGAACGCACCGGCAAAGGCGGCGGGGTCCTTCACGCCGCTCCAGGCGAACCACTCGCCGGTCATCTCCCAGCCCAGCCGGATGGTGGCGTTGCCGTCGCCGCCGGCCACCAGGGCCTTGGCGACGGTGGCGTACTTGTCGTTGTACGAGCCGGAGGCTGCGGCCTGCAGGCTCGACGACCCGTCCGAGGGGATCAGCGGCACGGACCAGACCCGGTGCGCGGTCTCCCCGGCCCAGTAGCTCTGCAGGCCCTGCCCGGCCACGTTGGTGATGCTGTTCCAGCTGTCGGTGCCGATGTAGTCCACGACGACCGAGACCGGCTGGTGCCGCCAGGCGCCGAAGGCGTTGGCCGCCGACGTGCCGCCGCGGATCACGACACCGGAGAGGACCTTGCCCGCCGTCAGGCCAGGGCTCTGCGTGACGCCTGCGCTTGCGGTCGGGCTGCTGGTCAGAGCGGGGATCGCCACCGCTGCTGCGATGAGGGCAGTCGCCAGGGCGCCGCTGAGGGCGCCGGCAGCGTGCCGGCGAAGGAGCACCGAGTCTCTGGTCACGTCGCCTCCGAACTGTCTCGAATCGGCCTGGTCGGGTCGGTCCTACCTGGTTCCTTCGGAGGCTTTGGGCTACGACCTGAGTTGCAGCTCGCCACCTTTCTGTGGTTTGACCCTATTGGGTGGGGTAAGAGGGACTTTCAGCACCCCCCACTTCGGGGGCCCGTACCCCCTCTGACCTGGCAAAACGCCGCTGCGCCGGTCCGGAGCCCGGGGAGGCTCGAACCGACGCAGCGGGGGTACGGGGATCAGGCGATCTTGAAGGCCGCCGTGGCGACCGACAGTGCGCCGGTCTTGTTCACCATCCGAACCAGCAGGTGGTGCTTGCCCTTGTGCAGGCTCGCCGTCTTCAGCGAGGCCATCAAGCTGCGGCCACCGGAACCGGACCGCACGATCCGGATCACCTTGCCGTCGAGGATGTACTCGGCCCGTACCGTGCCCGCAGACGTGGCGAACACGATGTACTGGTGGCCCTTCAACGTGGACCCGTCGAGCTTGGCTTTCGCCGTTCCCGTGGCCGAGGCGCTCACGCCCAACAGCTTGGCCGTGGCCTTGATGGCCCGCGGCTTGCCCACGGACGCCGGCACGGAGAACGTGGCCTGGGTCTTCAGCGTCAGGTTGGTCTTCGTGGTGACGGTGGCCAGCAAGGTGTGCGTTCCGCTGGTCAGCGACGAGGGCAGGAAGGCGTTCGCTCCCGAGACGCCGGTGCCCGCCAGGTCGAACGGCGCGCTGGTCTCCGTGTGGTAGGCCTTGCCGTCGATCGAGAAGACCACCTTGGCGACCGTGGAGGACGTCGGGTAGTAGAGGTAGACGTTGTGGTCCAGGCTCTGCTTGTTGAGCACCGCCGGCCAGGAACGGTCGGGCGAGTAGCTCAGCATCAGGGAAGCACCGCCCGTGGCCGGGGCGGGGGCTGTGGTGGTCGGCGCCGGAGCCGTGGTCTTCGGGGCGGTGGTGGTCGGCGCCGGCGCGGTGGTCTTCGGAGCGGTGGTGGTCGGCGCGACCGTGGTGGTCGGCGCCGGCGCGGTGGTCTTCGGAGCGGTGGTCGTCGGCGCAACAGTGGTGGTCGGAGCGACCGTCGTGGTCGGAGCGACCGTGGTGGTCGGCGCAACGGTGGTCGTCGGAGCGACCGTCGTGGTCGGCGCAACCGTGGTGGTCGGCGCAACCGTGGTGGTCGGCGCGGCTGTCGTCGTGACGACCGGCGTCGTGGTGGTCGGAGCCGGCGCCGGGGCGCCCTTGGCCGTGTAGACCTTCTTGTACTCGGCCTGGGCGTTCGGGAACAGGCCCGAGTTCAGCATGAACCGGCTGCAGCTGTTGTCATCGGTCTCGAAGTAGGACTCGTACGCGACGTCGTGGCTGGCGATCCAGTTGTTGACCTGGTCGATGAAGTACGGGTCGTCGCCGCCGCCGTGACCGTTGCACTTGTACGAGACGCCCCACTCCGGCATGCTCAGCCGCTTGCCGTGCTGCGCGGCGAACGACGCCAGCCAGTTCAGGCCGTAGTTGCGGGTCAGGATCTCGTTCCAGACACTGACGTGGTCGGTGGCCGGGTAGCTCCACGCCCACGAGCCGTCGTAGTTGTCGGCGCCGATGATGTCGACGTAGGCGTCACCGGGGTACATCGGCACCGGGTTGGCGGAGCCCATCGCGATGTTGAAGTCGAAGGTGAAGTGGGCACCGGCGACACCGCGCATCGCGGTGACCGCGTGCCGGAAGGCGCCGGCAAAGGCCGCCGGGTCGTTGATGCCGCTCCAGGCGAACCAGTCGCCGGTCATCTCCCAGCCGAGGCGGATCGTCGCATTGCCGTCGCCGCCGGCAATCAGACCCGCTGCCACCTTGGCGAAGTTGGCGTCGTACGCACCCGCAGCGCCCTGCTGGAGGGTGGACACGCCGTCAGCCGGAATCAGCGGCACCGACCAGGTCATGTGAGCCCCACTGCCGGCCCAGTAGCTCGTGAGACCGAGGCCTGTCACGTTGGTGACGTTCGCCCAGGTGTTGGTCGCGATGTAGGACGTGACCTCCTGTACGGGCACGCCACGCCAGGCACCGAAGGCGTCGGAGGCCGCCTTGCCACCACGGATCACCACTCCGGCGAGGGTCTTGCCAGGGGTGAGGCCGGGGCTCTGCGTCACGGTTGCAGCAGCAGTGGAGGAGCTGCTGACAAGCGGCACGGTGACGGTCGCGCCGACAACGGCGACGGCCAGCAAGGGGGTGATGACGCGGGTGCGCCGAAGCAATCGGGTCAGGCTTGACATCGGTTCTCCGAACTGTCAGTAACCGGGCTCAGGGCGTGCGCGGT
>JAWWOM010000050.1:0-10417 GCA_033851655.1 Frankiales bacterium | reverse complement strand
CGGACATCGTCTGCTTCATGGCGGCGACGCCGGCCAGCGGCTCGAGCGACTCGCGGTACGTGGCCCAGGCCGCATCGGCGTCCTGCCCGGTCAAGACGCTCTCGACGGACACCGTGAGCCGGTCCGCGGCCGGGGTCGGGGCATGCACGACCCGTAGATCGGACTGACTGACGATCAGGTCATGGATGGTCGTTGTGCTCGCGGTGGTCACTGAAATCTCCCTCGTCATCACCGTCGGCGTTCAGCCGCATACGCGGAAGTTAACCCGATGGGACCAGTGCATGTAGGCCGAATGGCATAAGCCGCGCTGCGCCAAACGGGTGAACGTTCGGCGAATCGCCGGTAGATCGACAGAATCGCAGGGTGCCGACCGACCTGCGCCTCGTCCTCGCGTCCGCCTCCTCCGGACGGCTGGCGGTGCTGCGCCGGGCCGGGTTCGACCCCGAGGTGATCGTCAGCGGTGTGGACGAGGACGACGTGTCCGGCGCGCCGGCGGCCCTCAGCCTGGTCCTGGCCTGTCGCAAGGCGGTGGCCGTCGCAGCCGTGCTCACCGGGCCGCCGGCGCTGGTCCTCGGCTGCGACTCCGTGCTCGAGCTGGATGGTCGTGCGCTGGGCAAGCCGGCCACGCCGGCCGAGGCCGCCGATCGGTGGCGCTCGATGGCCGGGCGGTCCGGGCTGCTGCACACCGGGCACTGCCTCATCGACACCCGGACCGGCGCACAGGTGGCAAAAGTCGCCACCACGGTCGTCCGGTTCGGCAGCCCCGACCCGGTCGAGCTGGCCGCCTACGTCGCCACCGGCGAGCCGCTGCAGATGGCCGGTGCCTTCTCGATCGACGGGCTCGCCGGGCCCTTCGTCGACGGGATCGACGGCGACCACGGCAACGTCATCGGGCTGTCACTCCCCCTGCTGCGCCGGCTGCTGGCCGATCTCGGCGTCCGGATCACCGACCTCTGGCGACCCGACCTCGGCGGCATCGCCGCGCGCCGCGGCACCGCCTGAGTCACCCGGCCCAGGTGGCGAACGCCTCGAGCAACAGCCCCCGGACCTCCGTGGCGAAACCCGCGACGTTGCACAGGAGGACCAGGTCGACGTCCTGGGCGGGCAGCCGGTAGCCGAACACCTCGACACCCGGGTCTCCCCCGCCGTGACCCCACCTGCCATCGGCCTCGTAGACGAAAACCCCGTAGCCGCAGGCAATGCCGGGATCCGCCGCCGCGTGAGGCCGCAGCATCAGGTCGCGCAGGTCCGGACCCAGGAGGGTGCCGTCCCCGTACGCGCGCAGAAAGCGGTCGGTGTCACGTGAGGTGGCGAACGCACCGCCGTCCGCGCCCCCGACGACCGGCACGGAGAAGACGTTGGAGCGCCACGGATGGCCGTCGGACGCCGGCGGCAGGTAACCGACGGCGACGTCGGGGACGACCTCGTCGAGCCGGAAGAAGCCGCTTGCCGGCATGCCCGCCTTGTCGAAGACCCGCCGCTGCACCACCTCGACGTACGGCAATCCGGCCAGCTCCTCGATCACCAGTCCGAGCAGGATGTAGCCGGCATTGCTGTACTGCCAGGCGGTTCCGGGCGGCCGGTACGGGGGTCGGTCGCCGAAGAGCGGCAGGAAGTCAGCCGGCCGGCACATCGCGTATGACGGCCGCTCCGCCCACAGAGCCGCGAAGTCGGCCTCGTCGTCCGCCTCCTCGAAGTAGTCGGCGATGCCCGAGGTGTGCGTCAGCAGTTGGTGCACGGTGACGTCCTCGCGCAACGTCGAGGGCCTCCGCGCCGGCGGCAGCAGGCCCACCACGGGCGCGTCGTACGGAAGACGGTGCTCCTGCAGCAGACCCACGGTGGCGACCGCCGTGAACATCTTGGTGAACGAGGCCAGCCCGAACCGGGTGCGCGGAGTGACCGGCACGCCGTCGGCCCGGTTGGCCAGTCCGTAGGACCCCTCCAACACCGTGTCGGCACCCCGGGTGACCAGCAACGAGCCGGAGAAGCCGCGCTGGTCGACCCACTGCCTCAGCATGACGTCGATGTCTGCCGGTCGCGCCATGGGATCAGGTTATGCGCCGACCCGGCTGACCGGGATCTGTCCCATCCGGCCGGACTGGTAGTCGTCCATGGCCTGGGCGATCTCGCCGTGCGAGTTCATCACGAACGGCCCGTGATGCACGATCGGTTCGCGCAGCGGTGCACCGCCGAGCAGCAGGATCTCGAGCGACGGGCTGGAGGCGTCCTGCTGCCGGTCGGCGGCGACCGTGATCGCGTCACCGGCACCGAAGACGGCGAGGCCGCCCGTGCTCAGCGGGATCTGCTCGACGCCTGCGCTGCCCCGGCCGGAGAGCACGTAGACCAGTGCGTTGAAGTCCGGCCGCCAGGGCAAGGACAGCTCAGCGCCGGGCGAGACCGTGGCGTGGGCGTAGGTGATCGGCGTCCAGGTGATGCCGGGACCGGCGTGACCGGCCAGGTCTCCGGCGATGACACGCACCAGTGAACCGCCGTCCTCGCTGGTGAGCAGGGCGACCTGGCCGGCCGAGATGTCCTGGTACCGCGGCGGAGTCATCTTCAGGGTCTTGGGCAGGTTGACCCACAGCTGCACGCCGTGGAACAGACCGCCGCTGGCCACCAGCCGCTCCGGCGGCGTCTCGATGTGCAGCAGTCCGGCGCCCGCGGTCATCCACTGGGTCGCACCATCGGCGATCAGGCCGCCCCCGCCGGTCGAGTCCTGGTGCTCGAAGGCGCCGTCGATGATGTAGGTGACGGTCTCGAAGCCGCGGTGCGGGTGCCAGGGCGTGCCCTTCGGCTCGCCGGGGGCGTACTCCACCGCACCCATCTGGTCGAGCAGCAGGAACGGGTCGGTCACCGACAGCGCGAGCCGACCGGGGAACGGGCGGCGGACCGGGAACCCTTCGCCCTCAAGGGTTTGCCGGCTCTGCACGGTCGTGATCACCGACCGCTGGCCGGCTGGGCCCGGCCGGGCGATCCGGGGCAGCACGAGCAGGTCTGCTGGACTGACGGTGACGGCTGGCATCGGGACCTCCTGGCGAGCGGGCTGGTGCTGACGACCGTCCGAACGATAGTTGCGGATGCAACATTCCTCGGCGTGAGGGTTCCGGTGTGGCAGGCTGGTCGCCATGACGGAGACGATTCAGGAGACCGGCACCCGGATCATCGAGGAGACGGTCCCGGCCTACCTTCCCGACAGTGGCGACCACGAGCGCTTCGCGCACTACGTGCTCAAGGACAAGATCATGGAGTCGGCCATGACGGGCTCTCCGACCGTCGCCCTGTGCGGCAAGGTCTGGGTGCCCGGGCGGGATCCGAACAAGTTCCCGGTCTGCCCGGAGTGCCAGGAGCTCTACGACATGGGACCCAAGGGCCGCGAGAAGTTCTGGAAGGACCGCGCCAAGAGCGAGTCCTAGTACGGGACCCGCACGGCCAGCACGGCGATGTCATCGGTCGGGTCGCCGGCCTGGAACCCGAGGACGTCGCCGAGCACGCGCGCCACCATCGCCTCGGCGGATCCGGTGCTCCCGGCCACCGCCCGCAGCAGTCGCTGATCGCCGAAGAACTCGCCGTTCCGGCGCCCCTCGGTTACACCGTCGGTGTAGAGCAGCAGGGCCTCGCCCGGCCGGAGGTCGTACTCCTGCTGACCGAACGACGCGTCGTCGACGGCACCGACCAGCGAACCCGGCTCGCCGAAGAAGATCGGGACCGCTCCCGGGCGGACCAGCACCGGCAGCGGGTGACCGGCGCAGCTCAGCGTCGCGTGCCAGCCGGGTCCCGTACGGCGGAGCCAGAGCAGGGCCAGCGTGGCGAACCGCTCACTGTGCTGGAGCAGCACCTGGTTGACCGTCTCCAGCAACGGGGTGAGCTGCTGCGGCCGGAGTGCCACCGCCCGCAGCGCGTTGCGCACCAGTGCGGTGACGACCGCGGCCTCCGCTCCCTTGCCGCAGACGTCACCGATGGCGAAGACCCAGTCCCCTGTCGCGGTCTCGAAGAAGTCGTAGAAGTCCCCGCCGACCTCGTCCCCCGCGTGCGCGGGCCGGTAGGCGGCGGCGACCTCCAGACCTTCGATGGCCGGCGGCTCGCGGGGGATGAGGACCTGCTGCAGGGTCCGGGCCAGCGCGGTCGCCCGAGCCTGTGCCGCCTCAGCCGCCTGCTTGGCCCGCACCAGCTCGCGCTCGTAGGACCGTCGGTCGGTGGCATCGAACACGGCGGCCCGGACGGCGACCGGGTTCCCGGCGTCGTCGCGTTCGAGGACCGAGCTGATGAGTACGGACAGCCGGCCGCCGTCGGCCTTGACCAGGTCCATCGCGATGCCGCCGGCCCTGCCCTGCACCCGCAGCATCGGCGCGTAGTGGGTTTCGTGGAAGATCCGTCCGCCCGGGGTGAGCAGGTCGACGAAGCGTCGACGACCGACCAGGTCCTCCCGCGACAGACCGGTGAGGGTCAGGAAGGTCTGGTTGACCTTGGTGATGAAACCGTCGGGCGTCGTCGACAGGTAGCCGCACGGGGCGCGGTCGTAGAGCTGGTTCGCGTCGTCGTCCAGCAGGGCGGCCTGGAAGGCGTCGTGGGCGTCCGCGCCACTCACGGGGAGAGGACCGGCTCCGCGGCGAGGAAGTCCGCTATGGCACCGGCGGTCGCCTCCGGGGCACTGAGGTTGGGGCAGTGGCCGACCGCGTCCAGGAGGACGAAGCTGCTGTGCGGCAGCGCGTCCCGGACGAACTCACCCACCTCGATGGGCGCGATCACGTCGTCCCGGCACTGCAGCACCAACGTCGGTGTGGTCACCCGGGGCAGGTCCGCGCGGTTGTCGGAGAGGAACGTCACCCGCGCGAACTGGCTGGCGACCGCCGGGTCGGTGCGGCAGAAGCTGTCGGTCAGCTCCTCGCCCAGCTCCGGTCGATCGGGGTTGCCCATCACCACGGGTGCCATCGCGCCGGACCAGCCGAGGTAGTTGCTGTCCAGCGAGTCGAGCAGCTCGGCGATGTCGCTCTCGGTGAACCCGCCGATGTAGCCGGCATCGTTGACGTAGCGGGCGGACGGGCTGACGAAGACCAGCCTGGCGAACAGGCCGGGGGCCCGCAGCGAGGCGAGGGCACCCACCATCGAGGAGACGGAGTGGCCGACGAAGATCACGTCCTGCAGGCCGAGCTCACGGCAGAGGGCGACGACATCGTCCGCGTAGCCGTCGAGCGAGCTGTAGCGCACCGGGTCGTAGCCCAGCGGATCGGACCCGCCGGCCCCCATGTTGTCGAACGTGATCACCCGGTAACGGTCCGCGAACGTTGGCGCGACGTGGCGCCACATCCGCTGGTCACAGCCGAATCCGTGCGCGAACACCATGGGCTGGCCGTCCGCGGGGCCAGTCACCGTGACGTTGAGCTGGGACAGCACCGGCATTCGCTCAGGCTAACAGTGGTTGCCGAGGCAACGACAGGGCTAGCGGCGCCCGACGGCGTAGAACGCAACGGCTGCGGCGGCCGCCACGTTCAACGAGTCCACGCCCGCCGTCATCGGGATCCGTACGGTGTCGTCCGCGAAGGCCAGGACCCGGGCCGAGAGTCCCGGCCCCTCGGCGCCGAGGATCAGCGCCACCTTGTCGTCGGCGCCGAGCGAGAGCTGGTCCAGCGGGATCGCCCGCTCCCCTGGCGTCAGCGCCAGCAGCCGGAAACCGGCGTCGCGGATGACCCCGAGCCCGTCCGGCCACGGCGGCTCGAGGCGAGCAACCGGCAGCGAGAACACCTCGCCCATCGAGACTCTGATCGAGCGACGGTAGAGGTGGTCGACGCTGCGCGGGCAGAGCAGCAACGCGTCCATGCCCAGCCCGGCGGCGCTGCGGATGATGGCGCCGAGGTTGGTCGGGTTGTTGACCGTGTCCAGCACGGCCACCCGGTAGGAGCCGGCCAGCAGCTGGGCCGCCGTGGGCAACGGCCTGCGGACGAAGGAGGCCAGCGCGCCCCGGTGCACGTGGAAGCCGGTGACCTGCTCGAGCACCTCGTCGGAGGCGACATAGAGCTGGCCGGCCGCCCCCGCCAGCTCGGCGTCGAGCGTGTCGTACCAGCGACGGCTCATCAGTGCCGACCTCATCCGGTAGCCGGCCCGCAGCGCCCGGCGGATCACCAGCTCGCCCTCACCGATGAAGATGCCGTGCTCCGGCTCGACCTGCATCCGCAGCGCGACGTCGGTCAGGTCCTGGTAGTCGGCCAGCAGCGGGTCGGCGGGGTCGGTGATCTCGAGCACGGAACTCATGATCCCCCGGTCGTCACGGTGAGGCCGGACGCCGTACGGATCGCTGCCACGAGGTGCTCGCCGCTGCCGACCTTGGCGCCGGGCCAGAGCACGCAGCGCTCGGCGATGCCCTCGACCACGGCGCCGGCACCCACCACGGTCAGGCCACCGGACGCCATCAGGTTGGCCGCCAGGTAGTCGGCGGGCGTCCCGCAGTCGACGAACGGCGACGACAGCGGCACCAGCTCGAGCCGGCCGGCGGCCGCGGCGGCCCGCCAGCAGACCTCGTACAGACCGCTCGGAACCGCCGCCAGCTGCACGACGTCCGACCAGGGCAAGACGCAGGTGCCGGCGTAGCGCCAGCGGCCGGCGAAGTCCGGCCGGCTCGGGTCGTCGACGACACCGAGCCGGATCGACGAGCCGTCCCAGCCCGCGAGCACGGGACCAACGGAACCGGACAGGTAGGCGTCGGCATTGGTGACAACCGTTGCCCTGCCGTCGATCCAGGGCTTGAGCGCGCCGAGCGCCCCGGCGGTGCCAAGGGCCTCCGGCTCCTCGAACGACAGGAACACCCGGTCGCCCAGGTGCGCTCGTACGGCATCCGGAAAGGCGTGGACGTTGACGGCCAGGTCAGCGATCCCCAATGACCGCAGGCGTTGCAGGGCAAGGTCGACCAGCGGAACACCGTCGACCGGGCACAGCGCCTTGGGCAGCTCGTCGGTCAGCGGCCGCAGCCGGTTGCCGGACCCGGCGGCAAGCGCGACCCCGCACAGCTCGGGCAGCTGCGGTTCAGCCACTGCCGAGCAGCCCGAGCGACTGGTACTCCGCCAGCACCTGAGCCGTGATCGCGGTCACCGCAGGCAGACTGCCCACGCTGCACCACTGCGCGGAGGCGACCTCGACGTGCCCCGGCACGGGGGTGGAGGCGTCAGCGGCCAGCGTGCAGCTGAAGAGCACGTCCACCCGGCGGGGACCGGCATCGACCAGGACACCCACGGCGTGGGCGGTCTGGGCGACGTCGAGAGACAGGCCGAGCTCCTCGAGCACCTCGCGGCGCAGTCCCTGAGAAGCACCCTCGCCGCGGCGGAGCAGACCACCCGGGAGCGCCCACTTGCGAGTGTGCCGCTGGTGCACGAGGAGAACCGACGAGGGGTCACCCGAGCGCTGCAGCAGGACCAGTGCGCCGACCGTGAAGCCGGGCGTCCCCGCCCGGACGGCGAGCACACGTGCCCGCCTGGGCAGCCGGCCGAAGAGGGCGAACCCCAGTTTTCGGGCAGAGTCGAGCACGCGTCAGCCCTTCGCCCCGCCGGTGAAGTTCCACGACGCAAGGCGCAGCGCCGGGACGGAGTACATCGCCATGTACTGGCGCTGGAGCTCCGGCACCGAGCCGATGCCGAGCACCCGCTCCGGGCCGAGCGCGTCTACGTAGGACTGGGTGAACCGCAGGTTGGCGACCGGCCTGACCACCTCGCCGTTCTCGACCAGGAAGACCCCGTTGCGGGTCAGCCCGGTGACCACGATGGTCCGCGGGTCGAGCACGCGGGTGTACCAGAAGTCGGTCACCAGCAGGCCGCGTTCCATCTGCGAGACCAGGGCGTCGGTGTCCTGGCTGCCGGTGCCGAGGAACAGGTTGGACGGCAGCGCGCCCTCGGCCTCGGCGCCCTCGATGCCGTGGCCGGTCGAGACCGCCCCCGCGACCTTGGCCGTCCGCAGGTCGTGCACCAGTGAGGTCGAGACACCGTGCTTGATGAGGTCGAGCCGACGCTTGGGGGTGCCCTCGTCGTCGAACGGCAACGCCACGGTACGGGGGTCCTCGGCGTCGTCCCACAGCTGCAGGTGACGGTCGAACTGCTGCTCCCCCAGCCGGACGAACGAACGGCCCTCGTTGACCGCGCGGCCGTTGAACCCTTGCCAGGTAAGGAAGAACAGCACGTCGGAGACGCAGCTGGACTCCAGCACGACCTCGTACTGCCCCGGCTCGATGTCGCCGGCCGAGAGCGCCGCCGTCGCCCGGGTGGCCGCCCTGCGACCCAGCACCACACCGTCGAGGTCGGCCAGGGAGCTCGAGCTGCGCCTCGCCGAGGCGTCGGCGCCGGCTGTCCTCGCCACGCCGTCGAGGGTCGCCGACGTCGACTCGCCGGCAGCCCGCTGACCGGCCGAGTTGGCGAACGCGACCACCCGCCCGACCGTCTCGCAGTAGCCGGCCGTCTCCAGATCTCCTGCTGCGCCGACGAAGTCGCGCACCAGCGCCGCGCGGTCCTCCGGCGCCGCCTCGGCGGTCAGCCGGTCCCACGCACCGGTGAAGGTGGTCGGCGCCGGTGCGGCGAGGCCGGGCCACTCCGGGTCCTTGGGCCGCAGCCGGGCTGCCTGAGCCGTCCGGCCGACCAGCGAGCGCAGGCCGTCCCCGAGAGCCGAGGCCGGGCCCGTCGGGTCGTAGCTCATGCTCGCGCTCGCGCTGGCGCCGTCGTAGGACAGCCGGAGCGAAACGGTCGCGACGCTCTCCGCCACGTTCTGGTGGATGAACGAGTTGGCGAACCGGGTCAGCGCATGCTGCCCGGTCCGTACGGTGACCTCGGCAGCCGCGTCGTCGTCACACATCGCGACGACCTGGTCGGCGAGGTCCAGCTGACGCTCGATCACCCGGTCACCCCCACCCGGACGTTGGTGAACCTGGCCGGAACGGTCGGATGGCCGGTGTGCCCGATCTGTACCGGCTGACCCTTGCCACAGTTCGGGGTGCCCGCGACGATCCACTCGTCGGGGCCCCCGACTCGGTCCATGGAGCCCCAGAACGCCGGGCTGATGCCGGTGTAGGTGGGGTTGCGCAGCATCCGCCCGCGGCGGCCGTTCTTGACCTCGTACGCGATCTCGCAGCCGAACTGGAAGTTCAGCCGCCGGTCGTCGATGGACCAGGAACGGTTGGTGTCCATGAAGACGCCGTCATCGGTGTCGGCGATCATCTCCTCGGTGGAGGAGTCACCCGGCAGCAGTCCGATGTTGGTCATCCGGACCATCGGCAACCGGTTGTAGCCATCGGCGCGAACGCAGCCGCCGCTGGGAATGCCGACCAGTGCGGCAGAGTCGCGACCGGACAGCACCCCCACCCAGATGCCGTCCTTGACGATGTCCACCCGGTGCGCCGGGGTGCCCTCGTCGTCGTACCCGAACGAGCCGAGGCCGCCGGGCAGGGAGGCGTCGGCGATGACGTTCATCAGCGGAGAGCCGAAGCGCAGCGAGCCCAGCTGGCTGAGATCGAGCCAGCTGGTGCCGGCGAAGGCTGCCTCCCAGCCCAGGATCCGGTCCAGCTCGGTCGCATGCCCGACCGACTCGTGGATCTGCAGCGCCATCTGGTCTGCGCCGAGGATCAGCGTCGTCTCGCCGCTGGGGCAGGCCGGCGCGCGCAGCAGCGCCTGTGCCTCATCGGCCAGCCGGAGCGAGTTGCCGAGCAGGTCGGCCTCGCGGACGACCTCCCACCCCCGGGTCCCGTACTGCCCGCGAACCCCCGGGTAGGACCTGCGCTGCGTCTCGTGCTCACCGACCGCGGTGGCGCTGGACCAGGCGCCGCACTCGCGGATGTGCTGGTCGATCCGGTGGCCCTCGCTGGAGACGAACCACTTGCGGGTATCCCAGATCGAGTACGCGGCATGCCCGATCTGGGCGCCGGCGTCGTGCATCGACTGCGTGACGGCGACCATAAGGTCACCCTTCTCGGACAGGGGAACCGAGAGCGGGTCCTCCTTGCAGCCGCTGCTCCACGAGGCCACCAGGGGTCCTTCGCCGCCGGCGGGGGCGAGGGTCAGCGGGGGGCCGGCGACCAGTCCGCTCGCCCTCGCGATGTCGGCGGCTCGCCGTCCCGCGTCGGCGACGGCCTCCCGGGTCAGCGCCGGCGTGGCGAAGAAACCCCACGACGAATCGACCAGTGCCCGTACGCCCAGACCGGCCGTCTCGTCCTGCGCGAGCCGTTCGACGACACCGTTCTGTGCCGACATCGACTCGCTCTTGGAGAACATCACCCGGGCATCCGCGTACCGGGCACCGGCGGCCAAGGCGGCCTCGACTGCGGCTTGCGCGTACTCGTCCATGGCTCCAACTTATGCCCAGCTTGGTCCAAAGCGAGTAACGTCCGAGCCCGACGATCAACAGGCGGGAGTCGTGTCGTGCACAACCGTGCCTCCGACAATCCCCCCACCCA
>JAWWOM010000025.1:0-6516 GCA_033851655.1 Frankiales bacterium | reverse complement strand
CATCGTGGGTTCGATCCTACGTTCGAACGGCGACAGTCGGGCCGGCCCACGCGGGCCTGTCTCAGACGATCCGCCGGTCGGTGGCCCAGCGCGAGAGCTCGTAGCGGTTGGACAGCTGCAGCTTGCGGAGGACCGCCGACACATGGGTCTCGACCGTCTTGACCGAGATGAACAGCTGGCGGCCGATCTCCTTGTACGCGTAGCCGCGGGCGATCAGCCGCAACACCTCGCGCTCGCGGGGGGTCAGGACGTCCAGGTCGTCGGACTCCTCGTCGGCCGCGGCAACGGCTGGTTCGCCGGGTACTGCGGCAAAGGCGTCGAGGACGAACCCTGCCAGCCGCGGCGAGAACACCACGTCACCGTCGGCGACCCGGGTGATGGCGTCCGCGAGGTCTGCCCCGGAGATGGTCTTGGTCACATAGCCGCGGGCACCAGCCCTGATCACGCCGATCACGTCCTCGGCGGCGTCGGAGACCGACAGGGCCAGGAACCGTACCGCGGGCAGCTCGTCGCGCAGGGCCTCGAGCACCGCGCGGCCACCACCGCCGGGGAGGTGGACGTCGAGCAGCACGACGTCCGGGACGGTGGCCCGTACGACGGTGATGGCGGTCGGGGCATCCTCGGCCTCGCCGACCACGTCGACCCGCTCCCCCAGCTCGGCCTGAACCCCCGAACGGAACAGCCGGTGGTCATCGACCAGGACGACGCGGGGCAGGCTCACGTCGTCCTCCCGATCGGCATGGTCAGCGCCACCTCGGTGCCCTCACCCGGAGCGGTGCGGATCTGAGCGGTGCCACCAAAGCGTTGCATACGCCCGACGATCGACTGCTTGATGCCGTAGCGGTCCGCGTCGACGGCGTCCAGGTCGAAGCCCTTGCCCCTGTCCCGTACGAACGCCGTCACGGTCGCACCCTCGACCTCGACGTAGACCGACATCGCCTGGGCACCGGAGGACTTGGCCGCGTTGACCATCGCCTCACGAGCCGCCTGTACGAGGCCGGCCAGCGCCTGGTCGAGGACGGCGTCCCCGACGACGACCAGGTCGACGGACACCCGGTAGGAGTCCTCGACCTCACCGGCGGCCTGCTCGATCGCCGCACCCAGCCGGTCACTCGGCGCCGGCCGGCCAGGGCGGTAGAGCCAGGACCGCAGGTCCCGTTCCTGCGCCCGGGCCAGCCGGGCGACCTCGCGCGGGTCGTCGATGTTGCGCTGGATCAGGGCGAGCGTGTGCAGCACGGAGTCGTGCACCCTGGCCGCCAGCTCCGCGCGCTCCTGGTTGCGGATCCGCTCGCGCCGCTCGGTCGCCAGGTCGCCGCCCATCCGGATCAGCCAGGGCCCGGCGACCACGGCTGTGCCTGCCACGACCGCGAACGCCGCGAGCAGTGCGTTGCGCATCTGGGACAGCGCGCCGTGCGCCAGCAGGAACCCGGAGAGCCCGGCCAGCAGCAGGGCGAGGCCGAGGATGACCCGGATCAGCGCTGCGACCGGCGCCTCCCCCGGCGGGCGCCAGCTGGTCCGGGCCGTCGACCTGGCCGACGCCAGCCACCGGGCTCGCTGCGACAGGTCCGCCTGCCGCCAGATCAGCGCCCCGCCGGCCGCGGCGACGAACACCGGCCAGGAGGTGGCCGGCCCGACCCCCAGGCCGATCTGCTGGGCCAGGATCTCCCCGGCGATGCCGAGGAGCAGGAAACCGACCAGCTGGCCGAGGTCTGCCCGCCGTGCCGGGCCGACCGACTCGCGCTGCGGCACCAGCGCCCAGAACGCCGCGTACATCAGCAGACCGGCCCCCCCGGCGACCGTCAGCAGCACGAACGCCGCCCGCACCGCAACCGGCGAGACCTTCAGGTGCTCGGCGAGCCCGCCGGCGACGCCGGCGATCAACCGGCCCTCGTCGCTGCGGTAGTAGCGCCGGCCGGTCGGCTCGGCGCTGCGGATTGCCATGGACCGATGGTCACACAGCCCCGGCCGGGGACGGGTCAGGGTTCGCCCCGAGATCTACCCCTGCCCGGGCGCCATGTCGTACGTCACCCACATCGTGCGGGTCGCGTACCGGTCGTACTTGGCCCGCGCCCGGTGGTTGTCGTCGGCGGTGATCCAGCGCACGACGTTCCAGCCGTTGACAGCCGCCAACCGGCGCAGCTCGAGCAGCAGCGCGTCGGCGGCTCCGCCGCCGCGTACGGCAGGGTCGACGAACAGGTCGTCCAGGTAGCAGCCGATGGCACCGCGGGCAGGCCGCGGGAACGGCCGGTAGTGGGCCAGCCCGACCGCCCGGTCGTCGTCGTCGACGGCGAGCAGGCACGCCACCGGCGACGCCTCGTCGTGGATCCATTCCCAGACCAGCATCGCCGCGGCATCGGTCTGCTCCGTCTGGTAGAAGTCGGCATAGCCCTTGAACAGCTCACGCCAGCGGGCCAGGTCGTCTGCCCGTGCGGCGCGCAGCCGCCATTGCCGGTTGGTCATGCAGGCACGCTATAGGGTTCATCCCGGGAGGCCTCATGGATATCCTCGGCGTCGACAACGTCTTGTTCGCGGTGGGCGATGTCCTGCAGGCACGGCGCTTCTACAGCGACATCCTCGGCCTGTCGGAGGCCTTCGCCTTTCCCGAGGCCGGCATCGTCGGCTACCAGCTCGGCGGCGAGGAGCCCGGCCTGCTGATCCGGCACGACCCGGAGCTGGCGCCCGGCCCACCGCTCACCACGCCCCGCCTGTGGCTCGAGGTCCCCGATGCCCACGCGGCCGAGACGGCGTTGCACGAACGAGGCGTCGACCCGATCGGTCCCGTACGTGAGCTGCGCACCGGCTTCGTGATCGAGATCGCCGATCCCTGGGGCAATGTCATCGGGCTGACCGACTACACGCTGGCCCCGGCGATGGCCAGGGACGCCTCGGCCTAGATCCAGCTGGGGAACAGCATCCGGAGCTGCCAGGCGCTGTGGCTGAGCGTTCCTCCGGTGAGCACCGGATAGAGGAACCAGAAGTTGAGGACGACCAGCGCCACGTAGGCACCGACCAGCCCGGCGCCGATCATGCGGCGGCGCAGCGCCGCGCCCGGTGGCCCGAGAACGACGCCGATGCAGAGGGTGACGGCCAGGACCACGAACGGCAGGCCGGCCAGCTCGTAGAAGAAGAACATGGTGCGCGACTTCGTCCCCGTACCAGGGAAGTAGGCCGCGAACGGCAGCCACGGCACGAACGTCGTGGCGAAGCCGACGATGATCGCGGACGCCCGCCAGTCGCGGCGGGCCACCGCCCACCAGGTGACCACGACCAGGGCCAGGACGCCGGGCAGCCAGATGGCAGGGGTGCCCGTACCGAGCACCTGGCGGACGCAGGTGCCGGAGGTGCAGCCCTGCTGGCCGGCCTTGGGACCGCTGGAGTAGTAGAGCACCGGTCGGGACATGAACAGCCACGAGATCGGGCGCGAGGACCACGGGTGCGGCGAGTAGAGCGTGCGGGCGAACCTGAACGCGTCCTGGTGGTAGTGCACCCAGCCATGGAGTACGGCAATCGTGTGCTGCCAAGTGTTCTGGCCCGGCTTGACGTAGTCGTCGTGCTGGTAGGCCTTGTGCCCGGCGAGGAACCAGCCGGTCCAGGTGGCGGTGTAGAGCGCGACCGGGACGACGCCCATCCACGCCGGGATCCGCCACCACGCCTGACGCCAGGTCCCCCGCCAGGGCCGGTCACCCGCGGTACGCCGAGCGCCGATCTCCCACACGACGGCGAGCAGGACGAAGGCCGGCAGGAACCAGGCCGCGTCCCATTTGGTGGCGCACGCGGCCCCCGTACACAACCCGGTCATCAGCAGCCAGGGCCGCCAGCCCGTGCCGGAGAACACCCGGTGGCCAGGCAGGTCGCCGCGGTCGACGGCATCGGCCAGCCGCTCCCGGACGTCGTCGCGGTCGCGGATCAGGCAGGCGAAGGCCGCGACGATCCAGAACATCAGGAAGATGTCGAGCAACGCCATCCGGCTCTGCACGAACTCGAGGCCGTCCAGCGCCAGCAGCAGCCCGGCGATGGTGCCGAGCAGGTTGGACCGGGTCATCCGGCGAGCTGCCCTGGCCAGGAACAGGATGGCCAGGCTGCCGAAGACCACCGAGGAGAACCGCCAGCCGAACGAGCCGGTGTAGGTGTAGCAGGGGATCTTGCCGTTCGTCTTGCAGGCCGCGTTGAAGGCGCTCATCTGTACGTGGAAGAAGTAGAAGCCGAGCGAGATCATCCACTTGCCCAGCGGTGGATGGACGACGTACTCGCCAGTGGTGTCGCCGGTGCGCGGGTCCAGCTCGACACCGTCGGACCGCATGGTGGCCGCGTCGTGGACGTAGTAGATCTCGTCGAACAGGATGTCGTGCGGCGAACCGGCGCCCCAGACGCGCAGGACGAAGGCGAGCACCGTCGCACCGATCGGACCGGCCCAGCCGGCCCAGCGACTGCCGAGGAACGGCGGAACCAACCGCTCCCGCAGACTCGCCGCGGTGATCGACGGCAGCTCCGTGACGGCACCCTGGTCCCCGGACAGGGCGGCGGTGGTGAGGGTGGCGGACATCGAGCCATCGTAAAGGCGCCGGCTCAGTCCCGGTGCGCCGGGAGGGCAGCCGGTCACGCCTCCGAGCGCACAACGGGGGACATCAGTCGGCGGCGAAGACGCAGCTGCCGTCGACGTAGGTGCGGCTTGCCCGTACGGTCGCCAGCTCCGAGGGATCCAGCTGGTACGGGTCGCGGTCGAACACGGCGAGGTCCGCCACGGCTCCGGCGCGCAGCACCCCGCGGTCCGGGTCGCGATGATCGGCCCACGCCGCACCGACCGTGAACGCCGCCAACGCCTGGTCGAGCGTCAGCCTTTCGGCCGGCAGGAACGGCTCCGACGACCGGTCCCCCGGCACCGTGCGGTTGACGCCCACCGCGATCTGCTCGAAAGGGTTGGCGGTGCTCACGGGCCAGTCGCTGCCGGCGCCGAGAACCGCGCCCCCGCCGAGGATCGAGGCGAACGGGTACTGCGACCCGCTCCGCTCCGGGCCGAGCACGGGGAGCACCAGCTCGGTCATCTGCTCCTCGAGGCAGGCCCACAGCATCTGCACGTTGGCGACCGCACCGAGGGCGCCGAACCGTGGCACGTCAGCCGGGTCGACCACCTGCAGGTGCGCGAGCTGGTGCCGCAGCCGCCCCGGGTCGGGCAGCGCCGCGATGGCATCGAGCGCGTCCCGTACGGCCTGGTCGCCGATCGTGTGCATGTGCACCTGGAAGCCCGCCGCATCCAGCGCGGCGACCGCGGCAGCCAGCTCCGCTGCGTCGAGGTAGCGGGTGCCCGAACCGCACAGGTGACCGCCCAGATAGGGGGACCGCAGTGCGGCGGTGCCGCTCTCGACGATGCCGTCGACCATGATCTTGACCGCTGTGGCGCGGAATCGCCTGCCCTGCAGGCTTTCCGCCCGTCGGGCCAGCATCTCGGGCAGCTGCTCGAGCCCGCGGTGCCGGTCCCACCACAGCGCGCCGGTGACGGTCGCTGTCAGCTCGCCCGAGGAGTCGAGCCGGCGATAGATCTCGTACGGGTCCGGGTAGCCGAGGTATGCGCCGATGATCGCGTCGTGCCATCCGGTCAGGCCGAGGGAGTGCAGGTGCCGCTGGGCCAGCCGCATAGCCCGTACACAGTGCTCGAGGTCCGGCGCCGGCATCAGCTCGGCGACCAGCCGGGTCGCACCCTCGTGCAGGGCTCCGGTGGGCGAGCCGTCCGGGAACCGCTCGATCCGGCCGTCCGGAGGATCGGGGGTGTCAGCGGTGATGCCGGCGAGCCGCAGCGCTGTGGAGTTGACCCAGGCGCCGTGCCGGTCCCGGTTGACCAGGAAGCACGGCCGGTCCGGCAGCACCCGGTCGAGCAGCTCCGCGGTCGGGGTGCCGCCGGGGAAGGCGCTCAGCGACCAGCCGCCGCCGGCCACCCAGGTCGTGTCCGGATCGGCCGCCGCGTACCTGGCCACCGCCACCAGGTAATCGGCCGCGTCCGCCGGCAGCCCGGTCAGGTCGACCGAGAGCTGGTCCAGGCCGCCCTGCACGGGGTGGTTGTGCGAGTCGCGCAGGCCGGGCACGAGCAGGCCGCCGTCGAGGTCGACCGTCTCCGCGTCCGGCCGCACCGAGTCCCGTACGGCTGCCAGGTCCCCGACGGCGACGATCCGGCCGCCGCTCACGGCGAGCGCCTCGGCGATGGGTGCCGCCTGGTCGAAGGTCCGGATGCGGCCGCCCCGGAACACCAGGTCCGGTAACGGCTGAACCACGCCGTCGATATCAGCGTGAACAGCAACAGGAACTGTCTGCCCAGCGGACTCGGCCATGGACCAAAACCCTATGCCACGAGGCCGATGTCGCAGTTCGTGTTGGGTTCGTGACAGGCCGTAGTAACCGATCGGGCGCTCCCCCAGGGGGCACCCTTCAACTAGACTTTCGGCAAAGTCACGCTCAGTGAAGCCGCTGAGCGTGACCAGAAGTCAACAGGTGTACAACCGGTGACACAGGGTATTGGCGCCGGCG
>JAWWOM010000015.1:0-3134 GCA_033851655.1 Frankiales bacterium | reverse complement strand
TGTCCGGCGGCGAGCAGCAGCGGGTGGCGATCGCCCGCGCCCTGGTCGGCGAGCCGGCCGTACTCCTCGCCGACGAGCCCACCGGCAACCTCGACAGCCGCAACGGTGCCGACGTGCTGGCGGTCCTCGACGAGCTGAACCGCGACCACGGCGTAGCGGTCGTCATCGTCACCCACGACAGGGACGTGGCGGAGCAGGCGCCGCGGCGGATCCACGTACGGGACGGCCTGGTCGAGTCGGACACCCGGCACCCGGAACGCCTCGCCCGGCCGGCGACGTGAGGCTCGGTGAGGCGTTCCGGGTGGCCTTCGGTGCGCTCCGGGCCAACCGGCTGCGCAGCGTCCTCACCATGCTCGGCGTCGTGATCGGCGTCGCTGCGGTGGTCGTGCTGGTCGCCATCGGCACCGGCGCCAAGAACGAGGTGGAGAGCGAGGTTCAGGGTCTCGGCTCCAACCTGATCGTCTTCGTCCCCGGCAAGTTCCAGTTCGGCTCGGCGCCCACGCTGTCGCGGATGCGGCTGGCCGACGTCGACGCCGTGTCCCGGTCCATCGGCCACCCGGGCGGGGTGGCCGTCGACCTGCAGTCGGGCGAGACGGTACGGGCCGGCCACGCGAGCGCGTTCGCCACCGTCAGCGGCACCAACGAAGCCGTACCCACCGTGTTCAACGAGCCGATCGCCCGTGGCGGCTACTTCCGCGCGGCCGACGTCCAGACCAGGCGCCGGGTGGCCGTCCTGGGCTCGGCGACCGCAGCCCGGCTCTTCCCCGCCGTCGACCCGATCGGCCAGCGGGTCACCATCGCCGGGGTGCGGTTCCGGGTGATCGGGGTCTTCACCCGGCGCGGATCGGCGTTCGGGGTGAGCCAGGACGACGTCGTGCACATCCCGATCACCGAGGCGCAGCGGCTCTTCGACACCCAGCGGGTGGATGCGCTCGCGGTCACCGCGGCCAGCAGCAAGCAGATCCCCGGGCTGGAGAAGCAGGTTCTCGGCGTCCTGGCACAGCGGCACTCCGACCAGGAGTTCTCTGCGATCACGCAGGACCAGATCCTCGGTACGGTCGGCCGGATCCTGGGTCTGCTCACCGGCGTCCTCGCCGCCATCGCCGCGATCAGCCTGCTGGTCGGCGGCGTGGGCGTCTCGAACATCATGCTGGTCTCCGTCAGGGAACGGACCAGGGAGATCGGGCTGCGCAAGGCCCTCGGCGCCCGCCAGCGCGACATCCTGGCCCAGTTCCTGATCGAGGCGGTCCTGCTCACCACCATCGGCGGGCTGATCGGGATCGGCATCGGCATCGGCGGGGCGCTGGTGATGGCCCGGTTCACGCCGGTGCCCGCGACGGTGTCCTGGTGGTCGCCGCTGCTCGCCGCCGGGGTGTCGGCGGTCGTCGGCATCTTCTTCGGCGTCGCGCCCGCTCGGCGGGCCGGTCGGCTCGACCCGGTGGTCGCGTTGCGCGCCGAGTAGTCCCGCGCGGGCAGGGCGCCGAACCGGTGCACGCGGTGATCACGCCCGCGGCGTTGTCCCGTACCCTGATCGGACAACGGTGAAGATGAGGGGATCATGATGGCGCGGTCGACGCTGATGCGTGCGGTGGTCCCGCTGGCCATGGTGGTCACGGCGGTCACCGCCGCGGCCACGGTTACCTCGACCCCGGCCCTCGCCAAGGCCCGGCACAAGCCGGAGACGCTCGAGCACGCGCTCGTCCACTGGGTCAACGTGCAGCGACAGCACAAGGGGCTGCCGGCGCTGTCGCCGGCGGCCGACCTCACCGCCGCTGCGCACCGGCACACCGCCCAGATGGCCAAGACCGGCCACGTCGCCCACAACCCGACGCTGGGCAAGGAGGTGCACGGCTGGCTGAGCCTGGGCGAGGACGTCGGCAGCGCCGCCACCCTCAAGGACCTGGAGCAGGCGTTTCTTGCCGACGCCCACGACCGGGCCAACCTGCTCGGCCCCGGGTTCCGGCACATCGGCGTCGGGACCAAGGTCCGCAACGGGTTGCTCTACGTGACCGTCGTCACCCGCCGCCCGGCCGTCGCCTCGCCCGGCTGACCGGTCCGGGCTCTCCCGGCAGTCCCAGCGGCACCAGAAAAGTTGCCCCTGCACATCCGTCCCGCGTGCCGCTACTCTGCGTACAGAGATCGCGTGCGACTTGTGGGGCCGGTGGGGAAGCCGGCCCTCGACACGCGCTGAAGGTGTGCGCCATGCCGAAGAGCGAGAGGCCCCTGTCCGAGGTCAGCTTCCTGACCGTCAAGGAGGTGGCTGACCTCATGCGTGTGTCCAAGATGACGGTTTACCGTCTGGTCCACTCGGGGGAGCTGCCCGCCGTACGCGTGGGCCGGTCCTTCCGGGTGCCGGAGCGTGCCGTCCACCACTACCTCTCGACCGCCTACATCGAGGCCGGCTGAGCCGGGTAGGGTAGGGGACCATCGCGGCGCCGGAGTCCGGCCCCGCTCACTCAAGCTTTCGACGGTCAGGTAGGTCGCACAGTGGGCTCGGTCATCAAGAAGCGTCGCAAGCGGATGGCAAAGAAGAAGCACCGCAAGCTGCTCAAGAAGACCCGCGTCCAGCGCCGTAACAAGAAGTAGCCCCCCTTCCGCCGCCGACCCTGCCGCCTCTGCCGCGCAGGGCTTGACCGGCCGGTCTGTCCATCCGCCGTTCAGCCAGGGCCGCGGGATGGCAGACTCTTGGCAGGTGACAGGCGGCGAGGCCGGTCGGCCCGCCCGCGAAGGGAAGTGCATGACCGGCTCCACCGGCGGTAACGCGACCTACCGCTCCTCCAACACCGCCATCCTGTCGGTCAGTGCTGTCGATGCCACCCGTGTGGTCACCTCCGCCGAGCTCGATGACCGGCTGGACGCGACCTACCGCCGCGTACGGCTGCGCCCTGGCCTGATGGAACGGCTGGCCGGGATCTACGAGCGGCGCTGGTGGGCGGACGGGGTGACCTTTGCGGACGGGGCCGCGATGGCCGGGGGCAAGGCGCTCGCGGAGTCCGGCATCGATCCCTCCCAGGTGGGCCTGCTGGTCAACACCTCGGTCAGCCGGGCGCACCTCGAGCCGTCGACCGCCGTCTACGTGCACGACACCATGGGCCTGCCGACGCCGTGCCTCAACTTCGACGTCTCCAACGCCT
>JAWWOM010000166.1:0-8448 GCA_033851655.1 Frankiales bacterium | reverse complement strand
ACACGAACGTCATGCCGGTCGCCTTGTGCAGCAAACCGATCGCCGTCTTGACCTCTGCCATGGAACCCTTGGGGGCGTGGGTGAGATTGACCTTGTAGCGGATCGGCACGCACGGGTTCCACCGGATGACCTGGTGCGTCGTCGTCGTGAGCAGCGCGTAGCCGGGCGAGGTGGCTGCCGAAGCCGACACGGACGGCAACACCAGGGCCACTGTGCTGATCATCACCACGGCCAGTCGACCCAGACGCATGGGGCTCCTCGTGCAGACGCGGATTCGGACGTTTCGCTCAGTGTGGCATGGTCGACGACGCCCCGCGGGTGCCGACAAGATGGCCGGCAGAGGACGCCGGCAGGGAAACTGTCCGCCCTGTCTGAGAAGATGGTGAGATGACGGTGCGTGAGGGGGACTCCGAGGGACTGCGGCCCCTGGAGGACCAACGGATCGACCCGGCCGGCGAGTGGGTCACGTCAGCCGGCGGCCCCTTGCGCCTGTGGTGGTTCGCCATCGGCAGGGTACGGCGGCTGCGCCGGCCCCGCTGGTGGGAGGAGGTGCTGTTCATCGGCCTCAGCTACCTCCTCTACTCCACGGTGCGCAACGCGGCACCTGAGCACGCGACGGCTGCGTTCCACCGGGCCCACGACATCCTGCGCTTCGAGCACGACACCCACATCGATGTCGAGCACACGTTCAACCAGATGGTCGCCTCGTCCCACGTGTTGGCCTACGTGTCCAGCTACTGGTACGCAGCCATGCACTTCATCGTCACCATCGGCGTCCTGATCTGGCTCTACATCCGGCACCCGCTGAGGTACCGGCCGATCCGTACGGTGCTCTTCGCGACGAACATCCTCGCGTTGGGCGGCTTCTGGTTCTATGCCCTTGCCCCCCCGCGGATGCTGGCCGGGTTCGTCGACACGGTCGACCTCTATCCGACGGCCTGGGGCTCCTGGAACACCGCGGGAGTGGCCAAGCTGTCCAACCAGCTGGCCGCGATGCCGTCGCTGCACATCGGTTGGTCCGCCTGGTGCGGCCTGGTCATCTTCAAGCTGGCCAAGCACCGCTGGGTGCGGATCGCCGGCATCGCCTATCCGCTGATCACGGTGTTCGTGATCCTCGGCACCGCCAACCACTTCCTGCTCGACGCGGTCGGGGGCGTGTTCGTCCTGGCTGTCAGCTTTGTCATCGAGCGGTTCATGTTCGGCCGCCCGGCCTTCGACTCCCCCGCCCAGGTCCGCCATCGTGCGCCCTGGCACCGGTGAGCTCCGCCTCTAGACTCTGGGTCATGCCGAGCCCCATGGTCATCGCCCACAAGTGCGGCCCACTGGACGCCGACCCGCCGGCCGCCGAGAACAGCATCGCCGGCATGCGCGCGTCGCTCGCGCTCGGTGCCGACGCGATCGAGATCGATGTCCGGCTCTCGCTCAGCGGCACGCCGGTGCTGATGCACGACGTCACGGCACGACGCACCGGTGGGTTCCCCGTACCGGTGCGGCTGATGTCCGAGCAGCAGCTCAGCCGCACCCGGCTCTACCGTGCCAAGGAGCCGATCCCGACCCTCGCCGCGATGCTCGCGGCCGTGCCGGACGGCGTGCGGATCGCCGCCGACATCAAGGATCCACGGGTGATGCGGGCGACGATCGAGGTTGCGCGGGCCGCCGGCAAGCTCGAGGAGGTCATGCTCTGGTGCCGGTCGGCCAAGGCCGTCCGGCTGGCGGCGAGCTGGGCGCCCGAGGCGCAGCTGGCCTACCTGCACGACAGCGGCAACCTCAAGCAGACCGAGGCCTACATCCGGCGGAGCGTCGAGCTCGGTGCGCACGCGGTCAGCATCCACGAGCGGGCCACGTCCAGGGCCGCTGTCGACGCCGCCCACGATGCGGGGCTGGTCGCCTATGCGTGGGCCCTCACTGCCGACAGCCACCGCCGGCTGCTCGATGCCGGCCCAGACGGCATCGTGACGGACTACCCCGGCGTGCTGCGCAAGCAGATCGGCCCCGTCAACGTCTGAGTCGCGGGTGAGCCGAAAGCTGTTGCCCTGCAGTGGTTCTCATGCCGCCGTCAGCGGGCCCGGGCGGTCAGCCGCCGGTCTCCGCGTCGCTGATCTCCTGGTCGTCGATGTCGGCATCGAGCAGCGAGATCGACGTCGCCACCGGCAGATCCACGTCGCCGGCGCCGCGGGCGTCGAGGAAGCGGCTGATGATCCGTACCGAGTCCTCAGCAGCCTCCTCGAGCGGGAAGTGCCCGATGCCGGGCAGCGACACCAGCTCTGCTGCCGGTCCCAGGTCATGGCACACCGATTCGGCGATGGCCATCGGCATGACCGGGTCGGCGGCGCCCCACAGGACCAGCCGGCCGAGCCCGGTCGGCGCCGAGGGGCCGGTCGCCGGCGGTTGACCCGAACGGCGCCGGCTGATCCGGTCCCGGGTGGCAGCCCGGTAGTAGCCGAGCATGGCCGCGATCCGCTGCGGCTCCGAGTAGGCAGCGGCATAGCGGTCCCGGACGTCGGGGTCGAGCGGCTGCTCAGCCTTCCAGGCCAGCCGCAGCATGCCGTCGACGAGACGGCGTCCGGCCAGCCTGAAGACCGCCTCCGGCAGACCGGGGAGTGAGAACAACGGCAGGTGAAAAGCCCTGGCCAGGTTGACCTTCCGGTACGGCGCGTTGACCACGACCAGCCGGCGCACCAGGTCTGGACGGGTCCCTGCCAGAGCCAGCGCGAGCACGCCACCCCAGTCGTGGCCGACCACGTCGACCGGGCCGTCGATCTCGTGCAGGACCAGCGCCGCCAGCTCGCGTACCAGGGTGGGCACGTCGTAGGGACCGACGACCTCGCTGCCGCCGAGGCCCTTGAGGTCGGGGGCGAGGACGGTGCGGTCGAGGGCGAGTACGGGGAACAGGTGCCGGAAGGCGATCGCCGTCTGCGGCACCCCGTGCAGAAGCAGCACCGGCGTCAGCGAGGACCGTGCCGGACCACCGCGGTGCACGTTGAAGCGCACCCCTTCGACCGCGACCTCGGAGCGCACCGAGCCGGTGAGCAGGGACTCCGTCATGCGTAGAACACCCTCTCCACCACCGCTCGGGCCCGCCGGGTCGTCCGCCGGTAGTCCTCGAGGAAGTCACCGGTGTGCCCCGCAGGGTATCCGACCGCGCGGGCCACCCCTGCCAGGTCGCGGCCCACCGGCGGGAGGCTGTCGCCCGGCTTCCCCCGTACCAGGGTCAACGCGTTGCGGGCACGGGTGGCGAGCTGCCAGGCTGCGGCGAGGGTGGCCGCGTCGGCCGGGTCGAGCAGCCCCTCCTGCTCGGCGGCCGCGAGTCCGCGCAGGGTGGACGTGGTCCGCAGCGCAGGCACCGCGTAGGCGTGCTGGAGCTGCAGCATCTGCACGGTCCACTCGACGTCGGACAGCCCGCCGGGCCCCAGCTTGAGATGGTCGAGCGGGTCGGTACCCCGGGGCAGCCGCTCGGCCTCCACCCGGGACTTGATCCGGCGGATCTCCCGGCGGGCGGTCTCGTCCAGCCCGCCCTCCGGCCAGCGCACCCGCGCGACCTGCTGCAGGAACGCCCCGGTGAGCGCAGCGTCCCCGGCCAGGTGCGCCGCCCGCAGCAGGGCCTGGGCCTCCCAGACATGGGACCACCGGGCGTAGTACTCACGGTACGCGGCAAGGGATCTGGTCAACGGGCCCTGCCGCCCCTCTGGCCGCAGGTCGGCGTCGACGAGCAGCGGCGGGTCCTGCGCCGGGAGCGAGAGCAGCCGGCGTACCTCCTCAGCGACCGCCTGCGCGGAGGCCGCTGCGACGTCGTCGGGCACGCCCTCGAGCGGATCGTGGACGAACAGCACGTCGGCGTCGCTGCCATAGCCCTGCTCGTGGCCGCCGAGCCGGCCCATCGCGATGATGCCGATCCGGACGGGCACCGGCCCCCGCCGCTCGACCTGCACCTTGCGGACGGCCACCCGCAACGCCGCCGCGACCGTTGCCCCTGCGCTGTCGGCGAGTGCGCGCCCGACGGCGTCCTGCTCGACCAGACCGAGCAGGTCGGCGCAGGCGATCCGCAGCAGCTCCTGCCGCCGGACCCCACGGGCGGCGACCACGGCGGACTCCCAGCCGTCGTTGCGCTCCACCACCGCGAGAACCCGTTCGTCGAGCTGGATCCTCGTACGGGGAACCAGCTCGGCGTCGTCGGCCAGCATCGCGATCGACTCGGGTGCCCGGCCGAACATGTCGGCCACGTAGCGGCTGCTCGCCAGCAGGTGGGCGAGCCGCTCGGCGGCGGCGCCCTCGTCGCGGAGCAGCCGGAGGTACCACGGCGTGCTGCCCAGCCGCTCACTGACCAGCCGGAAGGCCAGCAGGCCGGCGTCGGGGTCGGCCGCATCGGCGAACCAGCCGAGCATCGCCGGGAGCAGGGTCCGCTGGATGGCCGCCCTGCGGCTCACCCCGTTGGCCAGCGCCTCGAGGTGCCGCAGCGCCCCCGCCGGGTCGTCGAAGCCCAGTGCCTGCAGGCGTTCGCTGGCCGCGGCGGGACTCAGCCGGGCCTCGTCGCCGTGCAGCCGGGCGACCGCCGCCAGCAGCGGCCGGTAGAACAGCTTCTCGTGCAGCCGGCGGACCTCGAGGCCGTGCCGGGCCCGGTCCAGCTGGAACTGTGCCACCGCGTCGCCCCGGTAGCCGGCGGCCCTGGCGACCCAGCGCAGCGTCGTCGGGTCCTCCGGTACGAGGTGGGTCCGGCGGAGCTGCTGCAGCTGGACCCGGTGCTCGACCGTACGCAGCCAGCGGTAGGAGTCGGCCAGCCGGGCGCCGTCCGCCCGGCCGACGTACCCGCCGGCGGTGAGCGCGTCCAGGGCATCCAGCGTCGTGGCGCTGTGCAACGTCGGGTCGGTACGGCCGTGGACGAGCTGGAGCAGCTGGACGGCGAACTCGACGTCGCGCAGCCCGCCCGGCCCGAGCTTGAGCTCCCGGTCGACCTCGTTGCGCGGGATGTGCTGCTCGACCCGGCGCCGCATCGCCTGGACGTCCTCGACGAAGTGCGGCCGGTCCCCCGCCGACCAGACCAGCGGCGCGACCGTCTCGACGTAGCGCTCCCCCAGGTCCCGGTCGCCGGCCGCCGGCCGCGCCTTGAGCAGCGCCTGGAACTCCCAGGTCCTGGCCCATCGCCGGTAGTAGGCCTCGTGGCTGACCAGGCTGCGGACCAGCGGGCCGTCCTTGCCCTCCGGGCGCAACGCCGCATCCACCGGCCACAGCGTGCCCTCACCGGTCGTCTCGGTGCACGCCTTGATCAGCCCGGTCGCGAGCCTGGTCCCGGTGGCGATGGCGGCAGCCTCGTCGGCCGGTCCGTCCTGCCCGTCGACAGCCTCCGCCACGAAGATCACGTCCACGTCGCTGACGTAGTTGAGCTCGTGACCGCCCGTCTTGCCCATGCCGATGACGGCGAACCGGCACGGCGCCGAGCCCTTGGGCAGCTTGGCCGCGGCGATCGCCAGCGCTGCCTCCAGGGCGGCGCAGGCCAGGTCTGCCAGCTCTGCGGCCGCCTGCTCGACGTCGATCTCGCCGGACAGGTCCCGCGCCGCGAGCTCCAGGACGCTGCGCCAGTACGCGAGCCGCAGCGCATCCATGGCCGGCCGCTCCGCCAGCGTGGCCCGGCGGCCACCGGCCAGCCCGGGTGACGGCGCGTCCGGGTCGGCGCCGACCGCCTCGAGCAACCGCCGTTTGAGGCCGTACCCCGAGGGCCGGCTGTCCTGCACGCCGTCGTCCCGGAGCAACCGCCAGTCCTCCGGGTGCCGGACCAGGTGGTCGCCGAGGGCGGCGCTCGAGCCGAGCACCGCGTACAACCGCCGGCGCAGGCCGTGCTCGGTCAGCGCAGCCGCGAGCTCCTGCGGGGACCCGGTGGCGGCGAGGATGCGCACGAGGGTACGCAGCGCGAGGTCGGGGTCGGCGGCCTGCTCGGCCAGGTCGCCCAGCAGCGCGGGCTCCGTACCGTCCTCAGCAGTCGGGGCGGCCAGCAGCAGACCGGGTCCCTCGACCAGCAGAGCCGCCGCGGCGTCGGGCTCCCGGAAGCCCAGCCGCGCCAGCCGAGCGGCGTCGCTCTGCCCGCGGGGATGTTCGGCCGTGTTCAGGGTGCTCACGCTGCGACGCTACCGCCAGCAGCCGGTCACGAGCGGCGGTCGGCCCGTCGCGGCTCGGGTTCCTCGCCGCCGGTCAGCGCCCGCCGGGGCTTGGGGACGTAGAGCTTGGGACCGGCCGGGGCCTTGCCGTGCACCTGGTTGGCGGCGATCACCGCCACCCACGGCAGCACGAGCGCGCCGACGATGAAGAAGACCCGGAGCCAGGTGACCTGGATCGCCACGGCCAGGATGAAGCACACGACCCGGACCGACATCACGATCGTGTACTGCCTGCGGCGGCCGGCGGCTTCCGCGGCCCGGCTGATCGGCGCGCTGGTGATCAGGACGGGTGGGGCAGTGGCTCTGCGTCGCACGGCGCCCACCTCCTCACCCGTTGCTTACCGGTTGTCGTCGGCCCCACGGTACGGCTGCCGGTGCGGTGCGGCCACCCGGGGCGTCACCCGGCCGGGTCGAGCGGGCGGCAGGCACCCGAGGCGGCGAGGCCGATCGCCAGCACGCCGGCGGCCAGGGTGAGCGAGTGCAGCACCCCGACGTGGTTGCCGAGCAGGCCGATCAGCGGTGGCCCGGCGAGAAAGGCGAGGTAGCCGATGGAGGCGACGACGCTGACCCGCGCCGCGGATCGACGAGGGTCGTCTGCGGCCGCGCTCATGCCCACGGGGAAGCCGAGCGACGCGCCGAGACCCCAGAGCACCGCCCCGAGCATCGCCAGCGGCAGGACGCCTCCGAAGACGACCAGCATCAGCCCGACCAGCGCCGCGATCACACAGCCGCGGAGCACCGGCACCCGGCCGTAGTGGTCGAGCAGCCCTGAGCCGAACCATCGACCGGTGGTCATCGCCGCCAGGAACACGGCCAGGGTCAGCGGTCCCACCGCGGCCGACGAGTGATAACCGTCGATCACCGCGACACCGAGCCAGTCGTTGCCGGTGCCCTCGGTGAAGGCAGCAGCCAGGACGCAGAGGCCGATCAGCAGCGTCCGTGGTTCGGTCCAGGCCTGCAGTGGGTGGCTACGGCGGCCATGAGGCTCCGGCGCGGCTGCGGCGTGCGGCAGGAAGTCCCGTACGGACACCGGAACGACCGCGACGACCACAGCCGCGACCGCCAGCAGATGGGGGGTGACCGGCACCTGGGCAGCCACCGCGGCGGCGCCGATGAGGGCACCGGCGACGGTGCCGATGCTGAACCCGGCGTGGAACCTGGACATGATCGAGCGTCCAAGGCGTTGCTCCACCGCAGCGCCCTCGACGTTCATCGCGACGTCCCAGGCGCCGTTGCCGAAGCCGACCAGGAACAGCCCCGCCCCGACGGCACCGACGTGGCGGTGCCCGATCGCGACGACCGCGAGCCCGGCCGACAGCAGCGCCGCCATCGCCGCAATGGTTCGTGCGGCACCGATGTGGGTGACGACCAGCCCGGCCAGCGGCAACGCGACCACCGAGCCCACGGCGATCGCCAGCAGTACGAGGCCCAGCCGGCCTGGGTCCAGCCGCAGGGTGTCGCGGACCGCCGGGATGCGCGAAGCCCAGCTGGCGAAGGCGAACCCGCTGGCAATGAAGGCGACGAACACCGCTCTCCGGGCCCGCAGCACCTCCGGGTGATCCACCTGCACGGCGGTGGTCGTCAGGCCGGTGTCCATTCCCCCAGCCTAGGCATTGCTCAGTCGTCGGGGCCGTGCGGCGGGCCGACGTTGCGGCCGCCGTGGGCCATCAGCGCGGCATTGATCGCGTCGTGCGTGACCTGCCAGCCGTCGGGCTTGGGGGTGGACAGGTCGTGCCCGGCCATCCGGAAGAAGCCCTCCAGGCCGCCTGGCGTGACGAGCGTCAACAGGTGCGCCTCAGCCGAGTCGACCCGGTAGGCGTGGGCGAGGTTGCGGGGCAGGACGGCCACCCCACCGTCGTGCAGCTTGTGCCGGTCCTCACCCACCCAGCAGGTCATCGCGCCCTGGAGCAGCAAGAAGATCTCGTCCTCCGCACCGTGCACGTGAACCGGGGTCGAGGCGCCCTGGGGCAGCACCGTTCGCAGCATCGTGAGCTGGCCGTTCGTAGCGGCGGAGTCGAGCACGATCTGCATGACGCCCCCGTTGATCCACTCGATCCGCTGGTGGTCGGTGTCCTGGGCGAGGTAGACGCCGGTCATGATCTCTCATTTCGTTTAACTAATGGTCAAGTGATATGAGTGACGGTAAGGTGAGGCCATGGTTGCTGTCAAGCGCTCGTACAGTGCGCCTCGCCGCGAGGAGGCGGCACGGGCGACCCGGCTTGCCGTCGTCGCCGCCGCACACTCGCTCTTCCTCGAACAGGGCTACGGCGGCACGACGATCGACCAGATCGCAGTACGGGCA
>JAWWOM010000409.1:0-3092 GCA_033851655.1 Frankiales bacterium | reverse complement strand
GTCACTGCGAGCGGCCACGGCGTGGTGTTCGCGCAGAACATGATGTACCGGCACAGCATCACGGTGTACGGGAGCGACGGGCACCTCGCCGGGACGATCCCCGACTCCGTGACGCTGTCGGCATTCGGCGTCCAGGGCCACCCCGGGGTCAGCCGCGGAGCCCCCGTCGAGGCGGCGTTCTCGGCCGACGGCAAGTACGCCTACGTCTCGAACTACTCGATGTACGGCGCCGGATTCGGTCCTGAGGGTCACGACACGTGCACGCCGGCGTCGGCCGCCCGGCTGGGCGTCTCGCCGAGCTTCGTCTACCGGGTCGACGTCGCGCAGCTGAAGATCGACAAGGTGATCCAGGTCGACCGGGTGCCCAAGTACGTCGCGGTCAGTCCCGACGGCAAGCGGCTGCTGGTCACGAACTGGTGCTCGTACACCCTCGACGTCATCGACATCGCCGGCTGGAAGGTGCAGCGGGAGATCGCGATCGGTGCCTACCCGCGCGGCATCGCGATCTCGCCCGACTCCCGGACCGCGTACGTCGCGGTCATGGGCAGCACGCACGTCGCGGTGGTCGACCTGCGTACCTATGCGATCCGGGCGACGGTCACGGTCGGCGTCTCCCCCCGCCACGTCGTCACCTCGCCGGACGGGCACTATCTCTACGCGACCCTCAATGCCGGGGGCGGCGTGGTCAAGGTCGACACCCGCAGCCTGCAGGTGGTCGCCCGCGCCGCGACCGGGACCCAGCCGCGCAGCATGGCGATCTCGCACGACGGCCGTTCGCTGTACGTGGTCAACTACGCGTCGAACACGGTGACCAAGCTGCGCTCCGACGACCTCGCGGTGCTGCAGCGGATCGGCACCGGCAAGAACCCGATCGGCGTCGCCGACGACCCCCTCACCGGTGACGTGTGGGTTGCGGTCTACACCGGCCAGATCCTGGTTTTCCAAGACCGCTGATCCGGGCCCGGTTCTCCCGTAACATCCGGGCGTGAGCGTCTCGGCGGAGGATGTCGGCCCGGCAGCTGTTGCCGCAGCGCTGGACTCCGCCCAGCTGGCGATGCTGCTCGAGACCAACACCAGCGCCTTCATCCGGCTCGACCGCGACTGGACGCTGATCTATCTGAACAAGCAGGCGGAGATCCTGCTCCAGCGGCAACGCGAGCACCTGGTGGGGCGCAACCTCTGGGCGGAGTTCGCCGTCGGCAACGAGGAGTTCCGGCAGCGGTACCAGCAGGCGATCGAGACCGGCGAGGAGGTGACCTTCGAGGCCAACCTCGCGCCGCTCGGGTCATGGTTCGAGGTGCGGGCAACGCCCGACCCCACCGGGCTGTCGGTCTTCTTCCTCGACGTCTCGGCGCGCCGCAGGGCCTATGACCGGCTGGCGCTGGTGGCCGAGATCACCCGCGTGCTGGTCGGGAACCGGGACGTCGACGCCGTCGCCTCGACCCTGGCCCGGGCGCTCGTACCCGGCCTGGCAACGTGGGCGATGGTCTCCCTGTACGACGAGGACGGCCGGCTGTACGAAGCGGCCGCGGCGCACGGCGACCCGGACCGGGCCCCGTACATCGCGGAGCTCGAGGCCATCCATCCCCAGCTGATCTCGGACCTGGGCATCGTGGCCGTGGCGACGGCCACCGGCGAGCCCCAGCTCCGCACCGGGCTCGCCCGGCACATCAAGGAGGGCGCTGCGAACGGCCGCAAGCTGTTCCAGGTGCTGGACCGGCTGGGCTGCGACTCGGCGTTGCTGCTGCCGCTGCGGGCGCGCAACCGGTCGCTCGGCGTCATGTCGCTGTTCCACGACGTCGGCGGTGGGGACCTCTCCGCCGACCTGGAGACGGCGGCCGGGCTGGCCGACCGCGCTGGCCTGGCGCTGGAGAACGCCCAGCTCTACTCCCGGCAGCGCCGGGCGGCCGAGGTGCTCCAGCGCAGCCTGCTCACCCCGTTGCCGCAGCCGGACCACCTGCACCTGGTGGCTCGCTACCTCCCGGCGGCGGACGGGTCGGAGGTCGGCGGTGACTGGTACGACGCCTTCCTGCAGCCGTCCGGCGCCACCGTGCTGGTCATCGGTGACGTGGTCGGTCACGACATCGCCGCGGCCGCCGCCATGGGTCAGCTGCGCAACCTGCTGCGCGGCACGGCGTACGACGGGGGCTACGGCCCCCGCCAGCTGCTGGTACGCCTCGACGCACTCATCAAGGGTCTGGGCATCAATACCCTCGCGACGCTGCTGGTCGGCCGGCTCGAGCAGTCGCCCGAGCAGGCGGTCAGCGGCGAACGCACGTTCCGCTGGTCCAACGCCGGGCATCCGCCGCCGATGGTTCGCCGCGCAACCGGAGAGGTCGACGTGCTCGAGCCCGAGCCCGACCTGCTGCTCGGACTGGACGAGACCGCGGAGCGGCACGAGCACATCGGCACGATCAAGGCCGGCGACACGCTGCTGCTCTACACCGACGGGTTGGTCGAGCGGCGGGAGCGTTCGCTCTCCGTCGGCATCGCCGAGCTCGCGCGGACCCTGGCCGAGCTCGAGATGACGCCACTGGACCGGGCCTGCGACGACCTGCTCAGCGCCTTGCTGGTCCACCGGCCGTTCGACGACGTCGCGCTGCTGGCAATGCACGCCTACTCCGCGGCCCTGCCACGACCGGCCGAGGCGGGGCCTGAGCACCTGCCGGCAACCGATCCAGCAGACTGGGCGTCATGACCGAAGACGCAACAGCCTCCCTGGTGGACGTGGTCCTGCTCGGCATCCCGATCGACCTGCGCCAGCGCTCGCAGCAGCACAGCGACGAGCTGGTCCGGGAGATGACGCTGATCGCGCTGCAGATCCGCGAGGGCGACGGGGACGCGCTGCCGGTACGGCTGAGCGAGCTGGTCGCCGAGGTGCAGCAGACCTACGGCGCCTTCTCCGCTCGACCGGATGCCGAGCTCGACGAGGCCGCCGCGCGGGGGGACGAGGTCGTGAGCCGGGTCGTCTACTCCGTACCTCGCGACGTCGGCCCGTTCGCCCGGCACCTGATCGAGATCCTCGAGGAGACCGACGAGTTCTGCCGCGAAGGTGCCTACCTGCTCGCGCTGGCCTCGCCGCCCGACATCCA